>PUNW01000218.1 GCA_003552665.1 Spirochaetaceae bacterium
ATGGGCGGCTCGATGTGTTGGTGAACAACGCCGGCATCGCCGAGTCCATCGCCCTGACCGAGACGAGCCTCGAGGCCTGGGACCGGCACATGGCGGTCAATGTGCGCGCGCCGTTCATGCTCGGCACGCGGCTCGTCGATCTCCTCGAACGCTCAACCAATCCCGTTATCGTCAATATCGGCTCGGTTGTTTCGTATAATGGCTACCCGAATCAGGGAGCCTACACCGCCAGCAAGCACGCGGTGCTCGGCCTTTCGAAGGTGCTCGCCAAGGAGCTGCATTCACGCAACATCAGAGTTCATATGGTCTCCCCCGGTGGAGTGTCCACCGAGATGATTCGCGAGGTGCGTCCGGACATCGACCCCTCCGACCTCATGGCTCCGCAGGAAATCGCCGAGACGATCCTGTTTCTGGTTCTGATGCGGGGCAATGCAGTGATTGACGAGGTTGTGTTGCGACGCAGAACGAGCGAGCCCTGGAGGTAGCGCGCAGGCCGGACGGTGCCGGACGGCCGCGGCTGTTACAGGCGCACCCGCGCCCCGAACATTGCGTTGAACACCGGCCGTAACCCGGGCTCGCCTGAGAGCTCGGTTCCGAACACGGCGGCGTTGATCTCGACCGGGCCGGCGTCAATCCCGAAGCCAGCCGCCGGCAGCCCGCGGGCGAAACCGGCACGCAGCGCGAGTACTTCTAGAAGCCGCATCTCGGCGCCGATAGCGGGCTTAAGCGCTATGTTGTCGGTTTCATCGGGGCGAACGAGAAAATCGATCGCATCGCGATAGTCGGCGTACAGCTGCAGGTACTCAACGCCGGACCAGCGCTCGGGGGTTTCAGGCCGATAGCGCACGCCGAGATTGAGCTCGGTTGGGGCCCAGAGACGGTCGCGCTGTTCAAAGTCCTCCCCGTCGAGGAAATCATCAAGACTAGCGTAGCGCGTCTCAACCGCGGGGGCGAGCACGTTGAAAGCGGTGACGGCATAGGTCAGCCGCTCGGTCCGGTCGTAGCGCACCCCAAGATCGAACCCAACGCCGGTGGTAAGAACAAACGGCTCGTCGAGGAAGCGGCCGAAATCCCCCTCATCGACCAGATCGGGGATCTCAAGCAGGTCTTCCTGAAAACTGCTCTCGCCGTGCATGAAGCCCTTCATGATAACCCCGCCGTAAAGGTCGCCCTGCGTGTCCGCAGGCAGGGGGAGCCGAAACCCGACTCCGCCGACCGCGAGCAGGCGCTCTTCGGCGGCGAGCTCGAGTGTGCGCCCGCTTACGGTTTCTATTCGCAATCCGGTATCGGTGAACAGGCCGAACCCCACGCCTTCTCCGACAAACCCGAACGCGATCGGGCCGGTGAGGCCCACGCGGGTATAGAGGTTGCGGGTGAGGTCGGTGACTTCGGGCGTAGTGAGCACGTCTTCAGGATCGTCGTCGATCGCCTCGGCGATAGCGCTTGAGAGCGAGAACACCGGCCCGCTCAGGCGAACCGTAAGCTCGGTTATCTGCAGCTCCTGTTCGGCGGTCGCGAGCCCGGCCGGATTCGCGAACAATGTGCCGACTCCGTTGTCCCAGGCGGCGTACGCGCCTCCCATCGCCGCGCTCCGCGGGTTCACAACCCTCGTCAACGCCGGATCGATGAAGTCTGAGGCTGTAGCCGTCGGAGCAGCCGTCAGGCACGCCGCTGCGGTAACGACCCAGACCACTGCGCGCTTCGTTCTGCCGATTCTGCCGGAACTCGCAAACACTTCTTCACCGCCTCCGATCCATGGTTCGTCGTTCTGTTCTCGCCCCACCCCGGTACGCCGCTATGATGCGGGCCGGCGCCGCATCTAGAAATAGCCCAGAAGATCGTCGATGTACTTGGGGTCAGCCAGCCTACCCGTCGCATCATCCACAAACCCCTGCGTCTCAGCCCACTCAGGCTCACCGAGGTCCGGGGTGAAGTCCCCTTCGTTGGCGTGGGCCGCACGCATGACAAGGGCAAGCCCAACCTCGAGGTACTGCTGTTCGCTCGCTACCGCACCCTTGTCGTGCGCCGCCTCGATCTGCTTGAGCGCCTCGCCGACGTAGCGGTAACTGAGATCGCCGAGCTTGTTCTCGAGCTGATTCGCCAGCTCGGTCTGATCACCGAGCTTGCCGTCGAAGGCGAGCTGGAGCAGGTCAGGCAACACCTCGGAAAACCCCGACGCGTTCATCGCAAGGTCGGCGAGCAGCAGGTTCAGCTCGGCGTCGTCATCCGCATCGACGTTCTTGGAAAGCGCGTCGTAGGCTTTGCGCGCTGAGCTCTTACTCCCCGAGCGCAGCGCGTCCTCGGCGTAGCGAATCTGCTGGGCCTTGCTCATGTTGTCGGGGTCGCGTTCCAACCACGACAGCGGGCTCGTAGTGAATGCCTGTTCGCATGCGACGAGCAGGCTCAGGGACACCAACAGAGCGGCGTACGCGCTGCGGCACAGTAATCGGGAGTTCATGGTACCTCCAATATCGGCATAATCCCCGCGAGGCATTACCGTGCACGGCTCACAACGCCGATGACACACCCCATCGAGAACTGGCTGGTTAGCTTCTCAGAAGCTCAGAAGCGGATCGCGAACTCCAGCGCCGCGGTGCTGCTGCGCTCATCGCGAAAACCGTCCCCGAGCTCTCGGCTAAACACCGCGGCGTTGATTTCGATGCCGGGAAGGTCGATCCCGGCTCCGGCGGTAAGATAGCCCTGATGCATCCCGGCACGCAGGGCGATGCTGCGGAAGAACAACAGCTCGACACCGAGGTTGATGCGAGACTCCGGAGGCAGGTCGGGATGAACCCGTTGGAACACGTCGTCGAGCTCTACCTGAAAGCGCGGATCGATGCGCCCCGCCCAGTCGCCGGTGTCCGGCTCGTACGCGATCCCCACCGTGCCGTGCATCGGCAGCTTGCGGGCTCCCCGCTCCACATAGCCGTCTTCGTCTTCCTCGGCCTCCGCCGGAAGCGCCCCACGTTTGAGCTCTTCAAGCACGGTGCGCATATCGGTCTGCGAATAGTTGAGCGATGTGTCGCCGATATCCCGAACCGCGGCCCCAGCCGTCCAACCATTCCAGAACAGCTGCAGCCCGGCGTCTACACCCACCCCGTAGCCGTAATAGGTCTCGCGGAGCTCAGCGGCGTAGTCATCGCCGTCATACCCGGTCTCAAGCCCCAGGAAGTGCTCCACCAACGCCCGGGAGCCGGCGGCGGTGTCTTCATCGTCGGCGTCTATAATCGAGTGCACCCGAATCAGCGGCCGCGCCGCCGCCCCGAGCTGTACGCGTACCGGGCCGATCTCAAACGGGAAGGCCAGCCCGCCGACGAGGCTCGTTTCGGTGCTGAGGGTGCCTGAACCGTGATCGAACGACTCCCCGTAGAGAAACCCGTCGGCGGTAGTGTGCAGCCCGATGCCGAGACCACGGCCCACGTAGCCGATACCGAGACTGGTCCCGCCTCCGAGCCCGTTGCGCCGGAAGGCACGTTCGAGCCGGCGATAGGTGTCGCTGTCCTCCGGCACCGTGCGGTCCCGCAGCAGCAACCGCGCGACCGTGAGCGCCTGCGACCGCGGTGCGTGCACCCAGCTGCGCGCGCTCACCACGGTTAACTCCCCCGACGGTCGCGCGAACCCTGCCGGGTTGGCAAACAAAGCGGTATACCCGGCCGCCGTAGCCGCCGTAGCCCCACCCTGCCCCATGACCGCCGGGTCGGGCGAGAGCACGCGCTGTTCATACTCAGAGGCGAGGGCTGTGGGGACGGAGGTTGCCGTCGAGGTTGCGATCAGGATGAGAGCGATGATAAAGCTACGCTGCGCCACCATACAGTGGTGGAGTATATCACAGACGGCGCGGTAGGGACGAACGGGACCGGCACATTTTAGGGAAGCCGCTCAAGCCCGCCGGCCGCTTCGGCGTCGTCGGCATTCAACTCGAGCGCCCGTTCGTACGCGCTTCGCGCGGTCGTAAACTCCTGCGCCTGTTCGCGGGCATAGCCGAGGCGCGCCCACCAGCCGGCGTTGTTGCCGTTATGGTATACAGCGGTCGACAGCGCGATGTCGGCGCGGTTGTATTCCTCAAACCGAATGAGGATCTCCCCCATGGTGCGATACACCTGGGGTACCAGGTTGCCCTGCGGCGCTGCGGCGATATAGCGTTGAAAGTACTCGAGCGCTTCGAGGTCGTCACCGAGTTGAAACTTTGCCTCACCAACGATATGCAGCACGCGCTGATCCGACGGTGCCACCTGCAGGCCCTGCAGCCCGTACTCCACCGCCTCTTCATAGCGCCCGAGGGCAAGCAGGCTCCACCCGAGCACGCTGTAGGCGTTCATGTTGCGGGGGTTATCGTCGAGCTCGCCGAGCGTCGTCTCGACCGCCTGATTGTAGCGTCCATCCCGGTACATCTGCAGCGCATCCGGCGGTTGCTGTGCGATAGCAACCGCCGCGAACAGTGCCAGCACTGCAAGCACAGCTACCGGCTTGCCCGCGGCGTGTAAGATCGTTGCTGCGCGCAAGCCGGAGGGAATGGTCACCGCTCGGCTCCCGTTTTGAGGGGCTGTCCGTCTGCGCCGGCCCCGGATTGCTCGGCCGGCATTGTGCAGGTACCGTTGAATCGACATCCGCTTTGCACGATCAGATCAGGGGTTTCGATGCTGCCCGAGACAGCGGCGCTCTCGAACAGCTCAACGCGCTCGCCGGCAGTCAGCTCGCCGCTGAGCGCGCCGCGCACGGTAATTCGCCTGGCCCGAATCGTAGCGTCTACGCGGGCAGCCTCGTTGACGAAAAGATCGCCTGTCGAGGAAATTCTCCCGTTGAAGCGGCCTTTGATCAGGACGGTAGTGTCGAACTCAAGCTCGCCTTCAAACTCGACATCGTCGGCCAAAACCGTGTCGATATCCGATTCATCGATCGACTTCACTCGCCATTCCGGCATGCAGGTCCTCGCTTTGTGTGCAAATTATGGTAGCTACGCTCGAAAGCGCTGTCAATAATCAGACAGATCCCGTACTACTTTGTTGATGCTGTGCATGAGTCTATCACGCATCTCGACGGTATACGGATTGAAGCGCTGCAGATCGAGAAACAACTGATACGGGTCATTGCAGGTCTGTTCAATAACCTCGAGAATCTTGCGGTAGCCCAGCGTGCCGATGAGGCTTTTGTTCAGCTGCATCTCTTTGAGCACGCGCCCGATCACATGCGTCACACCCTGGGTATAGGCCGCTTCATGGTCATGCTGATCGGCCCCCATCTCGACCACCCGCAGCCCCAACGCCGTGAACTCCCGGTGCCACCTCCGGTAGGTCTCGCTCGAGGCGCGCGCTTCGGATAGTATCAGCGGCAGTCCCTGCATACCACCGCTAGCGGAGTCCGGGCCGAACATAGGGTGTGTCCCGACAAGCTCAATCGGCTCGGGAATCATACGTCGCATTACCTCGATCGGATACTTCTTCACCGAACAGGTATCCAACACCGTGGTCGCGTCATCGAGATGCGGTACCAACTGCGCGAGCGCAGGCTCGAGCGCGGAAATGGCAACGCAGAGAAACACTGCATCGGCCCGCCCGAGCTCCGCAAGCTCCACGCGGCGAACGCCGGGGGGAGTTTCACGTGCCGGGTCTCGCGTGCCGGCCACCACCTCGAACCGCGTACTAAGCTGCGACGCCCAAAAACTTCCAAAACGGCCCAAGCCGTACACGCCAACCGTCATTGGCGCGTATCTTAGCCGAATCTCATTGCTATTTCAATTCCGTCCGGCCCGTGTTATCCTTGAAGTAATCAATTGCACGAAAAGGAGCTATCATGGCTTTCATTGAGCAGATGTGGGCTAAAGCGAGAGAACTGCGAAAGAATCTGGTATTACCGGAAGGAACCGACCCGCGGATGGTACAAGCGGCTCGCCGCCTGGCTGACGAAGGACTGGTAGGCTCGGTGACGCTGCTCGGAGCCCGGTCGGAGATCGACGCGGCGGCGAAGAACGAAGGCGTTGATCTCAGCGGCGTCCAGGTTGTCGACCCGGGCGAAGCAGCCAACGTGGAGGAGTACGCGCAGGACTACTATGAGCTGCGCAAGCACAAGGGGATAACTGCGGAGGAGGCGCGCTCGGAGATTCTCGACCCGTTGCGTTGGGCGTCGATGATGGTCCGCCGCGGCGATGCGGACGCCATGGTCGCAGGCGCAATGAACTCCACCGGAAACGTGCTGCGTGCCGCGTTGTCGATTATCAAGACCGCGCCCGGAACGAAGTACGCCTCGTCCTGTTTCGTGATGCGTATGCCTGATGCGGCATGGGGTGTGGACGGGCATATGATCTTCGCCGACTGCGCCACCATCCCGGACCCCGATCCTGAGCAGCTTGCCTCAATCGCGGTCTCGGCTGCCGAGAGCTGCCGAACATATCTGCAGACTGAACCCGTCGTGGCCATGCTGTCGTTCTCCACCAAGGGCTCGGCCAGTCATCCGGCGGTCGACAAGGTGCTTGAAGCGTTGAAGCTTGCGAAGGAACAGGCGCCGCAGCTCCAGATCGATGGGGAGCTGCAGGCCGATGCAGCGATCGTCCCCAAGGTGGGTGCCGGCAAAGCCCCGGACAGCCCGGTGGCAGGCAAGGCGAACGTGCTGGTGTTTCCCGACCTGAACTCCGGAAACATCGGCTACAAGCTTGTGCAACGACTCGCGGGCGCCGAAGCGTACGGCCCGTTCCTCCAGGGGTTCGCGAAGCCGGTCAGCGACCTCTCGCGCGGATGCTCGGTCGACGATATCGTAAACACCTCAGCTGTTACCTTGTGCCAGGGAGGATGATGTCGTGCACGTCGTAATCTGTGGATACGGACGCATGGGCCAGGAAGTCGAGCAGGTGTTGCTCGCTCGGGGTCACAGCGTAGTGACGCGAATGGATCCTGCTCCTGATCGCGGCGACACTAGGGCGATGAAGCCGGCAGACTTCAAGGGATGCAACGGGGTCATCGAGTTTTCGCTCGCCGATGCTGTGACCGCAAACGCGCGGACATATATCGAAGCCGGCGTGCCGGCCGTCGTCGGAACCACCGGATGGGAGGACAAGCGAGCGGAAGTCGAGCAGGCGGTACGAGACTCAGATAGCGGCTATCTTGTGGGGTCTAACTTCTCGATTGGGGCTAACCTGATGTTTGCGCTCACCGAAAAGGCCGCCGCAATCATCAACTCGTTCCCCGAATACGACATCATGGTGCAGGAGTACCATCACACCAGGAAGAAGGACAGCCCTTCAGGGACCGCGCTGACGCTTGCTGAGAAGATCCTGAGCGTGAATCACGCGAAGACCGAGATCGTCAGCGAGTGCCTGCACCGTCAGATCAAGCCGCACGAGTTACACGTAGGAAGCGTGCGCGGCGGATCGATTCCGGGCGTGCACACCGTGACACTCGACTCGCCGGCTGATACTATTGCGCTGACGCATTCGGCGCGTAACCGCAGCGGTTTCGCAACCGGAGCGGTCATGGCGCTCGAATGGTTGCAGGGACGTAAGGGGTTTTTCACGGTGGATGACTTCATCGAAGACCTCATTGCCCGCAGCCTCGAGCACTAGCACTACGAACACATTACATCGAGCATCTGCGCGAACACAGGAGGGAGAGACATGTATCAGGGAGCCTATACCGCGCTCATCACGCCGTTCAACACCGATGAGTCGGTTGACGAGGGGGCGTTGCGCGACCTCGTTGAGTTTCAGATCAGCGAAGGGATCTCAGGCATTGTGCCGGTGGGGACGACCGGAGAGAGCCCGACGGTCACCCACAAAGAGAACGTCGAGGTGGTACGCATCGTCGTCGAACAGGCCGCCGGCCGCGTACCGGTAATCGCAGGGACCGGTTCGAACAGCACGATGGAAGCGATTGAAATGACCCGTCAGGCTAAGGAAATCGGCGCGAGTGCCAGCCTGCAGGTAGCACCGTATTACAACAAGCCCAGCCAGGAAGGCTTCTACCGCCACTTCAGCACGATCGCCGACACCGTCGATATGCCGCACGTCGTGTACAATATCCCGGGCCGCACCGGAAAGAACATCGAGAACGACACCATGCTGCGCCTTGCTGCACATCCGAATATCCCCGCGGTCAAGGAAGCGAGCGGCAGCATGCCGCAGGTCATGGATCTGATCGCACGCAAGCCGAAGGATTTCGGAGTGCTCTCGGGCGACGACAACCTCACCTTGCCGATTCTCGCCCTCGGCGGCGCGGGCGTTATCTCGGTTGCAAGCAACCTGATTCCGGCCCGGATGCAGGCGCTGGTCGATAACTATCTCGCAGGCAAGGTTGAGGCGGCGCGAGCTGAGCATTACGCGCTCCTGCCGTTCTTCAAGGGGCTGTTCCTCGACACGAACCCGATCCCGATCAAGTACGCGGTATCGCTGACCGGACGGGTGAAAGAAGTCTACCGCTTGCCGCTGTGCCCGATGAGCGACACCGACAAGGCAACCATCAAGCAGATCTTGCAGGACTGCAACCTGCTCTAAGCGCCGGCGCCAAGCTCCTCGGCGAGCAGATCCGCCAACACCCGATAGACCTCAGGAGGCAGCTCCTGGGGTCTTTTTTCCGGCGCCCCACCGGCTAAAGCGAGCAACTGCTCGACCCGGGGGCGGCCAAGCAGCCGGGCAAACCGAGTAGCCGCAAGCGAGTTCCGGAGCGTCTTGCGCCGCGTCACAAAAGCGCCCCGCAGGAGCTCCTGCAGAATTGCGATGTCGCGGACCTGGTTTTTGTTCCACCGCGGTGTGATCTCCACAACGCTCGAGTTTACCCGCGGCGGCGGATAGAAGCAGCCCCCGGGAAGATCGCGAACGCGCCGGATCTCAGCGCGAACCCGGCACAATATCGAGAATGCCGAGTACTCGGGAGTGTTCGGTGGAGCCACCAGGCGGTCGGCAAGCTCGCGCTGGGTGGTGAACACCATCCGCCGACACAGCAGTCGGCGATCCGACCCTGAGGGCCGGCGGTCCGGCCTTGTCGGCTCGGTCCGCTCATAACCGAGAAGATCTCCGATGATGCGACCCGCGGAGCTGTACGGCAGGTTCCCCAGGACCGCAACCGGCGGCCTGCTCATAAGCTCCTCGGCAAAGGTATCGCAAACGTCGCCGGCGACGGTCGTCAACCGGTTGCTGTGAGCGAAGCGCTCATGGAGAAACCGAACGAAGGCGCGGTCGAGCTCAAACGCCACCACCGGACGGGTGGAACGCTCGAGCAGCATGGCAGTCATCGCACCGAGACCCGGCCCGATCTCCCATATAGAGCCTTCGCCCTCCAAGCTATCGGGGGCAAGTGCCTCGATGATGAGATTACGCATGTTACGGTCGATCAAAAAGTTCTGACCCCAGCGCTTCTTCAGCCCGGCTCCCAGGCGGTTGAGGGTACGCTGAATGTCGCGCGGCGAATCGTCGTTGAGCATCATGGAGGCGGAGTCCGGCACGGGTGCTCTGATAGTAGCGCAAAACCATAGCCGCTGTTAAGGCACCGAGAACCCAGGGCAGGTCTCGAGCCGTAACCGTCAGCTGCGGCGCTGCGGCGAAGAAGCCCGCGGTCGCGGTGATGAGCCGGTACAACTGCTCGGGAGCCCAGCGAATACCCTCGGCCGCATACGCGATCCAGGTTTCGGCGGCCCCCGCTACCGACGCGCCGTGCCCTGCGCTCGGCACTCCGGCGACTGCCGCCGGTGCCCCTTGTCCTCCTGCCGCCGACGCTTCGGCCCCTGCGGCGAGGGGGCCGGAAGCGCTCAGACCGGGAGCAGCCAGACTGGGAGCACCTGACCACGCCGCTTCCAGAATCAGAAGCAGCCCCCACCCAACGATACCAACCCAGAGAAAGGCGGTCACCAGGGGCACCAGCACGATGCTGCTGACCACCCCCACCGGGTGCAACACCTCGAAGTTGTAGGCGAGAAACGGGGCGGTTCCGAGCTGGGCTGCAGTCGCGGCCGCCAGAGGCGCGGCAATCACCGGCGGCAGCCGGCACTGCAGCCGGCGCGCGAGAGGCGGCGCCAGCAGCGCAATCCCGGCCAGGGCCGCAAACGACAGTTGGAACGACAGCGACTCGAGCCCCACCGGGTCGATCACCAGAACGCCGATGAACGACAGCGCGAGAATATCGAGCAACGGCGCTCGGCGGCCCTGAAGATGCAGGTACGCGGCCGGGAGGTACATCAGCAACGCTCGCAGCAACGATGGCCGCAGGCCGACCAGCAAAACATATACACACGCCCCAACCGAGGCGGCGACGAGGGCGGCATTCCGGCCGAGCAGCGGCCTGATCAGAAACACGCACAGCGCCGCCAGAATCCCGAGGTGCATGCCCGACAGCGCAAGCACGTGCATCGCACCGGCTCGACGAAAGCGCTCCACCTCGGCCGGGGCAAGATCCTGCCGCAGACCGAAGACCAACGCCGCAAACAGCCGTCCGCTCTCACGGCCGAGCACCTGTACGCTGCGTTCCGCGCCGGCCAGCGCACGCGCCCGCAGCCGGAGTCCGGCGGAGCTGAACCCGAGCCGCGTGATATCGCGCTCGCGCACGCGAAACCACAGCCCGCCCCGCGCGTCACGAAACCCTTCGGCGCCCAACTCCACCCGAACCCGCTCCCCCTGGTAGAACGCCTCCCCGGTGCGCAACGTAAGCATCACAGTCCCCGAAGCGTCCACGCGCAGCACCCCCAAGCGCGGGGCGGCGGCGCTTTGCAGCCGAGCCTGCAGGCGCAGCGCGCCGTCGAGTCCCGGGTGGGCGTCGGCGCGGACGGTTGCCTCGAGGTGCCCGAGCTCTGAGAGCGGTACGCCGAGGGCCGGCGGTCGCTGCTCGACGGCGCGGCGGTGGCCCGCCCCGGCGGCCAGAAGCAGCAGCACTCCGCAGAGGAGTGCCGGCGCCGCGGCCCGGCAGGCTGCCTTTGAGAGCGGCACCCGCGAGAGCGCGATACCGCAGGCGCAGACCGTGAGGCCGAGCACCCCCGCTGTTATCGTTCCCGACGGCGCGTTCCAGCCGCTCAGAAGAACGCCCGCCCCGAACAACAGCGCCACCCCCGGCGCTCCGAGCCTCAGGCGCCGGACCTGGACCGGACCGCGTGGCGCCCGCCCCGGTAGCACAGCCGACTCCGCCGCCGCCGGCCACGTGCGTAATCGTAACGTTGCTTTCACACTAGAGTTCTACCGCACGCGGCGGCACGGCGCTTCGCTTAAGGGTCGAGATTGGAGTGTTTAGAATCGGCCGCGGCCCCACCCGGCAGCAAGCAGGCCGCGCTACAGATCCTCCGGCTCTCCCGCCCCCACCGCTGCCGCCGGCGCGCCCTGTCCGGTACGCGCCCCACCAGCCCCGCCGGCCTGCGACACGCTCGCGTCTTTGCGTCCGATGCCGAAGACGTAGGCGCGGATCCGGTTCTTCATGACGATGTCGGCGACCTCAGCCTGCAGGTTCAGGAGAGTCAGATGACGTTTCTCGTCGTACGTGGCCTTTCGCACCGTTCCCGACAGAACCACCGGATGCTCATCGATCTGCGTCTCGACTCTCAAGTAGATGCCCGCCTTCGCACGCCCCCCTACTTTGAGCGCGGCACCGTCCTCCGAGATATCCACAATTCGGCAGCGGTAACCGCCGGCTCCGGTAGGGGTGAAATCTACGTCTTCGGGAGCACGCACCGGAAGCACCCGCCCCGGTGCATTTAGCGGGCCTCGCACTGAACGCCGCTTCTGCTCGCGCTCCATGCGTTCAGCATGCTCGATGTAGAGAACCGGCCGTGACCGGTTCAGGTAGTCGCCGGTAATCTTGCTGCTAAAGGTATAGGCCGCATCATCGCGGCGCCGGAGAACGACCCGGACGGTCTTGCCCCGCCAGGTGAAACCGCGCGGCAGCGCCTTGCCTGCCGGGTACGCGATCGAAAGATGGGTCCGGGTGTTTTCAACGATCCTCGACCGGAACGTTCCGCCGCCCTCGATCACGATCGTCAGCGGTTGGCCCACGTCCAGATTGCGACTGCTCTGAACACCGAAGCGGACATGCGGTTGGTTCAGAGCGACCGTTTTACGATAGGCAAACAGCTGATCGAGAAACGCCGCGTTCTCCGGGACGTCTTCGAGCCCGTCGCGATAGAACCGCATGTAGATCGTCTCAATGCAGCGATCGAGCGATCGCTGGGACCAGAACAACGAGCTGGGGTTGAGGAGCCTAGTTTCCCGCGCGACGCGGTGGAGGAGCCTGATCTGGCGCAGACTGAACCCGGCGTCCTTCCCCGCGGCGTAGAACTCAGGCAGCGAAAACCCGGCACCTGAACGTGCCTGCACCACAAGGATTACACCGACGAGCATGAGAGCCGACACTATGAAAACAGCCACGATCACAACTTTTTCACCCCCTTATCAGTGTGCGAGTTCGGCTCACTGTTGACAAGTACTCGGAAGCCCGGTATTTCATGAAAGCAGCATGAAACCACACCGAGCCGCTAGCCCTCGCGAGACAGCATACAAGGTGCGTCCTCCCGGGCGAACCCCCCGCCGCATCGTTTCCGAGATCCTGCTGCTGTTCCTGGTACTATTCCTTCCCGGAATGCTGGTCACCGGTGAGGCGGTGGACGTTCACCTGTTCGATCACCTCGAGTTCCACATCACCTATGCGCTGGTAGCGCTGCCGCAGATCGCTCTGATCGTGTATCTGATCAAGACCGGGCGGGACATGTGGCCTCCCGAGTTCGGCTTGCGTCGTCTGCGATTACGAGATTTGCTCTACGCCGGGGTGATTCTGGTACTGCTGTATCTTACCCTGGCAGCCGTGATTGCAACAGCTACAGGTCTGCAGCAGCTGGGCATCGAAGTGAGCGCACCAACCGGGGGCGGCTTCCGCCTTACGAGGCCTGAGCTGCTGCCGCTCGTCGCAATAACCTCGCTTCTCACCGGCTACCGCGAAGAGCTGTTCTTCCGCGCATACATGCTGCCGCGCTTGCGGCAGGCGGGCGTAGCCTTCCCTGGCGCGGTACTGGTCAGCACTGCGTTGTTTGCAGTCGGACATCTCTACCAGGGGTTACTCGGACTGGCGTTTGCCGCGGTGATCGGCGTGATTCTGGCGCTTGCGTTCCGGCGCCGCCGCAGCGTACACCCTATCGGACTTGCGCACGCCGGGTACAATTTCCTCACGCTGGTGTTCACCCTGGCAGTGGAGAACACGATTCCGTCGTGACGGCAGCGGGCCGCGTCGTTATAGCTCATCATAGCCCCGACGTTCTATTGTCAGCGCAGAAAGTGAAGTAGTATACTCAACAACATGCAAAGGCCAATCAGTTCATTAGTGGTGGTTCTGCTCGGCGCGCTGGCCGGGATAGTGACCGTCGCGGTGGTGTCTCTGGTCCTTTATCAGCACATTACAGAGTCCACTGTCGAGAGAGCATCAGCCACTGCCGGGGACGCTGAGCCCGGAGCCGAAGAGGCGCCGGAGTACGATCCGCTGGCAGCCGCGGTCGAGGAGCTGGGTTTCCAGGCCCTGCGAGACGAGGTGATCGCCGAGGAGTTTGAGCTTGACAACCTCACCGGCGAGACTGAGACCTTGAGCAGTTATTCCGGCCAGTTAGTGTTGCTCAATTTCTGGGCGACCTGGTGCCCGCCTTGCGTAGAGGAAATGCCTTCACTGCAGAACCTGCATACCGACCTCGAGGATGACGCCTTCTCGGTAGTGGCGGTCAACGTTCAGGAAGACCGCGAAACGGTCAACGAGTTTGTGCAGGAGCTCGGATTGCGCTTTCCGGTGCTGCTCGACCGCAACGGTAAAACCACACGCCGATACGCGGTTCGCGGCATGCCGACCAGCTACCTGATCTCTCCGGACGGGCGCGTCATCGGCGCCAAGATCGGCTTTCACATCTGGGACGAACCCGGGTACACCGACGGATTTCGCAGGGTATTGGAGCTGAGCTCGTGAGCCCCGATGTGAACATCCTACTAGCGTTCGCGGGCGGGCTACTGTCGTTCTTCTCGCCGTGCATCGTTCCGCTCGTTCCCTCCTACCTTTCCTATGTCGGCGGCGCCAGCCTCGATGAGCTGCGGGAGATTGCGGTCGTCAAGCATCGGGTGCTTCTCCGCACCATATTCTTCGTCGTCGGTTTTTCCACAGTCTTCATGGTACTCGGTGCGCTGTTTTCGGGCTCGGCGCTCCTGTTTACCGACGCCGGCGTCTATGTCAACCTCGTCGCCGGTACAATCGTAACTCTGCTCGGCATCCACATGATCGTGCCGTTCACTCGCTTTCTGCAGTTGGACCATCGGGTGCGACTGCCGGGCAAGCCCCATAGCTACGGCGGCTCCATGCTGGTGGGCATGGCGTTCGGGGCGGGCTGGACGCCGTGCATCGGGCCCATTTTGGCCGGGATCCTCTTTCTCGCCGGCAGCAGCGCCGAGCCGGCGCGCGGCATTGCCTATCTTGCCGCGTACTCCATCGGCCTCGGCCTCCCGTTCATCGGCGCCGCAGCCTTTTTCGACCCGGTGCTGCGCAGACTGCAGGGGCTACGCCGGCATTTCGGTAAGCTCAAGCTTGCGAGCGGGCTGTTCCTGATCACAATCGGCCTCCTCATCGCGCTCGGACGCTTCCAGTATCTGAACATCGCGCTCATGCGTGTCGGTGTGGGTCTCGGAGACTGGCACACCGCGAACCCCCTCGCCTCCCGGATCGCCCTCAGCGCGGCAGCTGTCCTGATGGGCGTGTTGCCTCTCGCCCCGCAGGTGCTTCAGAGGGCGCGAGGCAAAGACCTTCCTCATCCCGGAACAGGGCGTTTGGTCTGGACCGGGCTATGGGTGACGATCGCCGTGCTTCAGCTTGCCGGAGTGATTGAGCTCGCCGAGCTGCTGCAATCTTATCTCATGTTCCAGGGTGTCTGACCTGGGTGCGCGGGTGCGCGTGGCCGGCTTGCACATTCGAAAGCCCCACCCCTATAATGCAACTCATACCCAAGCGATAAGGAAACACAGATGCAAGAGATTAAGCAGCTTATCCCGCACCGTGAGCCTTTTCTATTCGTAGACAAGCTGGAAAAGTGCGACGAAGACGAGATCATCGGGTCTCACACCTTCAGCGCCGACGAGTTCTTCTTCCCGGGGCACTTCCCTGACTATCCGGTGGTTCCGGGGGTTATTCTGGTGGAGACAATGGCTCAGTGTGGAGGCGCCGGAATCCGGCAACTTGGTAAGCTCGGCGATGATGCCCTGTTTTTCCTGGCCGCGGTCGACAAGACGAAGTTCCGCCGCCAGGTCCGCCCCGAGGAGACCGTCCGACTGGAAATCAAGAACCTGCGGGTTACTCCGCGCATGATCAAACAGAGCGGCAAAGCGCTGGTGGGCGACGAAGTCGCTGCCGAGGCCGAGTGGATGTGTGTGGTAGGAAGCAGCACCTGAGTTCCAAGCAACGCACGCAACCGCCGGACCGCGCCCTCGTGACGACGCTGCGCTCCGTTGACCGCGTACAGGCGCAAAACGCGCTCATGACCAGCAGCGATCGCGATCTCGCCCTCGCTCTGATGTATCTTGAGGACCGTGAACGTGCTGCGGTGTTTGCGCGCGTCTCACCGGCGAAAGCGGCCAGAGTGCATAGTGAGCTGCTGCTGCAGCAGCGTCTGCGGATTGAATACCGTCAGTACCTGGACGCCGTCGAGCGCGTAATCAGCCGGTTACGCGGGGCGGGCCGCCGCTCCGGCGTCGCGAGCTACCTTAGGCCGCGGCGCACCGGCCGGCAGATCTCGTAGCCTCAGGCATACGCCTCAAGCATACGCCCGGCATGCCCCGGGATCGCCCGGCACGGTCCGGTATCGGCCGGCCTTCCCCGGAATCGGCCCCTGTAATCGGCATGACACTGGTCAGGGCCGAGTTACGAATGCATCCCGATAGCCCCGCCGGCGCATCGTGTACAGCGTAGCTCCGACTTCGTCTTCGCTGAGCGGGCCGACATACACTCGATACAACGGCTCCTCGTCTACCTGTGCCGCGATCACGGTAGACGGTAAGCGCTCGTCGAGCCTCGCTACCAACGCGCCGGCCCCTTCACGGCTACGAAACGCCCCGAGCTGAACATAGAACTTGCCCGACTCAAGCTCGTCATGGACCCTGATACGATCGATCTCCTCGACTGCCATCTCCTCCGGTTCCTCGGCCGGCTCCGGCGGAAAGAGCTCCGGCGGAAGCGCTTCCAAAGGCTCCACCGTCGGGACTTCCTCCGGCTCCGGTGCAGGCTCCGGCAGCTTCTCCGTAGGCGGCTCCACGGGTTCCACCGGTTCCACAGGTTCTGTCAGCTCGTCCGGCACCACCGGCGGAGAAACAGGGTGCGGCGGCCTGGTGGCGATCTCCGGCAGATCCTCGGCAAGCGGGTCCTCCGGTTCAAATACCTCCGGATACGGGAACTCATCCTCGTCGATGGCGATCTCAAAGCGCGGCTGCACCCGCGGCTTGTGTTCGGGGGGCGCAGGCTCAGGTTCCGGTTCGAGAAGCGGCGCGAGCTCAACCTCGGGAGCGGGCTCCGGTGCAGGCTCGGGGATCAGCTCCACAACTTCGCGGGGCTCATCGATGCGGGGCTCGTCCTCGGGGACCGGGATGACGGGTAACTGCTCAGGATCGGGCCGTTCGAGCTCGGCCGTTGGCGGCGCGGGCTCCTGCTCGGCGGATGGAGGCGAAGGGTCCTCCTCGGCCGGCGGCGCCAGGGCGGCGAGAGGATTTCGATCGGGATCTCTCGAGAACGCCGCTTCGGGGTCTCGCAGACGTGGTGGGCGTGTAAGGCGCTCGGCGCGGCGCACCCGTACCTCGGCGGTGCCGTCATCATGCATCCCAAGCTCCCGCGCGGCATGCGGCGACAGCACCATCAGCAGCCCCGCTTCATCGAGCCCGCGGGTTATGAACACTGTGGTACGTTCTCCGGTCTCGGTGTTCTCCACCTCAACGCGAGACTCCACCGGGAAGCTGTTGGAGGCCGCGAAGCGCCCGGTTTCGGGGAAATCGCCGTAGCGGCCGGGAGCGGCAGTACCCTGCCAGCGCCAGTCCTCAGCCGCCAACCCCGCGGTCGCTATCAGAGAGCACACGAATAGCAGTAATCCACGTCTCATATCCGGTCTCCTCCGGACCGTTTACGAGTTCTCAAGCACCCGCTGCGCGATCGCTGTCCCAATCTTGAACCCGACTTCTCCGCTCAACTCGAGCTCTCCGTCGACAAGCTCAGCGAGCCGCACCCGATGACTCAGGATCTCCTCAGCGCCGTCCACCTGATAGACCGCGAGCTCGCCGAGGCCGGGTTCGGGCGCTCCGTTGCCATCGGTATCAAACCGAACGGCCAGACGGATCAGAAGATCGGCGCCGCCCTCCTGCGCCACGGTCAGCACGTGTGCTTCGGAGCGTCGCCCGATCTCATCAGCGCCACTCACGGGCCCGGCGTTGAACACCACGTAATCAGCCTCGAAAAAGGCGTCCATGATGCCGGCCTCGATAGCCGATAGAAAGTAATCAACTTTCAGTTGCTTCTCGTCATCATCGAGCCGCTCGAGTTGATTCGGATCCCTAGCTTCAATATACACCATGAGGTTCTCAGCGTTCAGCCCCGCGGTGACACCGATCAGCAGTGCCGCGGCCACCACAGTGACGGTTGCGGCGTGTATTCGTCGTGCGAGTTTATCCATCACACCCCTCCTGCAGTATTCATCGGCATGATTCGCCCAACGCCAAAGCATGTTGTATTGCCTTGGGCACAGCTTACATGATAGCTTATCGCAGCATTTTCGTGCCGCTGCCACATGAATTACTTCGTTGTCCAGGTCAAAACTAGCGAAGAAGAGAAGTACCGAGCGTTGGCAAGACAAGCGCTTGCCGACAGCCCGATGCAGCTCGTCTATCCCCAGCGACGCTTGCGCCAGCTGCGCCGCGGGCGCTGGAAAGACGTGCTCAAACCGCTCTATCCAGGGTATGTATTCCTCGAAGGCGAGGAGATCTCAACCGAGGATTACTGGTCCTTGCGCCATGTGCCGGGTTTCCTTCGCTTTCTGGAAACCAACGCGAATATCCGCCCGGTCGAGGGCGCCGACCGTGAGCTTCTGCTTCACTTTCTACGCTTCGGCGAGATCGTCGAGAAGTCCAAAGTACAGTTCGGCGCCGACTCTCGAATCAGAGTGCTCGAAGGGCCCTTGGCCGGTCTCGAAGGCCGGATTATCAAGGTTGACAAACGCAAGGGACGCGCCAAAGTCCGGCTGGACCTTTACAAAAGCAGTTTCCCGGTCGATCTAGGTTTTGAGATCATCGAGAATGCGGTAAGCCAATGAGTAACGAAGCACGTGCGCGCACATACATCCTCGGCGCGGGGCTCGCCGGGCGATCAATCGCCGCTGAGCTCAGGCGCAAGCGCAATCCGAGCGTGGTGGCCGCCTTCCTCGACGATGATCCGGCCAAGATCGGTTCCCGAATCGAAGGCGTCCCGGTCCTCGGGCCGATCGGCGATGTAATCACGCTACTGGACAAGAAACCCCGTGACGAGGCGCTGATCGCGATTCCGGAAGCTCCGCGCGAGCATCTCAAGCACTGGTATGACCTGCTCAAGCTTGCCGGCTTTGTGCGGATCAGAATCCTCCCGAGCTTATCGCAGATCATCGACGGCGAGGCGCACTTGATTCAGGCCCGCGAAATCGATCCGCTCGACCTGCTTGGAAGAACACCGATCAAGATCGATCTGCGCGAGAGCCTGGCCTACCTGCGCGGTAGGCGTGTGCTCATCACCGGAGCCGGAGGCAGCATCGGGAGCGAACTGGCTCGCCAGCTGCTTGCAGGCGGGGCTGAACGGTTGTACCTGCTCGGACACGGCGAGAACAGCATCTATGAGATCGACCGCGAGCTGCGCACGTTGCAGGAGGAAGGGGTCGGCGAGCGCGCGACGATCGTACCGGTAATCGGTGAGCTGCAGGACCCCGGTTACACTCGCTTCATCCTCACAAGGATGCGGGTGAACGCGGTGTTTCACACAGCTGCCTATAAGCACGTGCCGATGCTGGAAGCAAATCCGGTGGAAGCGGTCAAGAACAACGTCTTTGTCACCCATCACCTGGTGGAGGCTGCGAAGCAAACCGGTTGCGAGCGCTTCGTGCTGGTCTCCTCCGACAAGGTAGTGGAACCGACGAGCGTGTACGGTGCAACCAAACAGCTCGCCGAGGAGATCGTGCTGAACGCCAACGGCAGCTCGCTGCACTTCATGGTGGTTCGCTTCGGCAATGTGCTCGGTTCGCGCGGCAGCATCGTCCCCTTGTTCCGCAAACAGATTCTCAAAGGCGGGCCGGTCACAATCACCGATCCGCGTACCGCCCGGTACTTCATGACCATTCCCGAAGCGGTGTCGCTGGTTTTGAAAGCCGGCGGTGTCGGCGCCGGCGGCGAGCTGTACCTGCTCGATATGGGTGACCCACTACCCATCCGCGAGATTGCCGAGCAAATGATCCGCTTCTACGGCTACGAGCCTGAGTCGGATATACCGATTACCTATGTCGGTTTGCGGCCGGGCGAGAAACTCACTGAATCACTCTATGGGGCGAATGAACGGCCGCAGCCGAGCGGCAGCGAGCGTATTCTGCGCGTGGAGCGCTCCAACTGGCCGCCGACGAAGCTTGCAGAGCTGCTGGAAGAGCTCGGCGCGATCTGCTTCAACAACGGCAGCTCCACCAACCATTATCGTAATCGCCGCCGGCTGCGCAACGCGCTCGCCCGCCATATCCCCAGCCTTCCGGTGCATTGCGATGAGCCTGCATACTGATTTCGTCCCCTTCGCCCGTCCGGAGCTCGGCAGCGACGAGGAAGCAGCCGTGCTGCGCGTGCTGCGCAGTGGATGGCTCACCACAGGCCGAGAGGCGCAGCTGTTCGAGCAGGAGTTCCGGGAGTATTGCGGCGTCGCCCACAGCCTGGCGGTGAGCTCGGCTACCGCCGGGCTGCATTTGGCACTCGAGGCCCTCGGTGTGCGCCCCGGCGACCGCGTAGCCGTCAGTCCCTACACATTCGCCGCCAGCGCCGAGGTAATCCGGTACCTCGACGCCGATCCGGTGTTCGTCGATATCGAACCGCACAGTTTCAACATCGATACGCAGGCCCTCGAGCGGGTGCTTGCCGGCGGCGCGGTCCGGGCGGTAATGCCGGTACATATCGGCGGCTATCCGTGCGATACGGCGAGAATCCGGCGGCTGGCAGCTGAGTACGGGGCTGTGGTTGTGGAGGATGCAGCTCACACCTTTCCGGCGCGCGAGCCTGAAGAAGGCCCGGTCGCCGGCACCGGTTCCGACGCCGGAGTGTTCTCGTTCTACGCAACCAAGACGATCACAACCGGCGAGGGCGGAATGCTGGTCTGCCACGATCGGCGGGTCGCCGAACGGGCGGAGATTATGCGGCTTCACGGAATCGACCGTCCGGTCTGGGACCGCTATCGTGCCCGGAACCGGTCGCACGAGTACGAGGTGGTTGCGCCCGGCTACAAGTACAATCTTCCCGACCTGCTCGCCGCTATCGGCCGCGTGCAGTTGCGCCGCGCGGCCGAGTTTCAGGCCCGCCGCGAGGCGATCGCGGCGCGCTACCTGGAGGCTCTGCGTGATTGCGAAGAGATAGAGCTCCCCCCGGATGACCGTCCCCAGTCGTGGCATCTCTTTCTCCTTCGGCTGCGACTCGAACGGCTTACGATTGGTCGTGATGGGTTCATCACGCAGCTGAGCGAGGCCGGCGTCGGTAGCTCGGTTCATTATCGCCCGCTCCACCTAATGCCGTACTATCGTGACCGATACGGTTTGAGTCCGTCCGATTTTCCGGTATCATTGGATACCTATGAGCGCTGCCTGAGTCTGCCGATCTATCCCGGTCTTCGAGACGAGGAGCTCGAGCGGGTCGTCGCCGCGGTGCGCTCAATCTGCCGAAAACACGCACGAGGTTAGGCTGGCACCGCTCTGCGCGGTGGTTCCGGCCGAAGGAGCGCACGAGGTACGCATGCGATCAATTCAGAATATGCTCGCCCACGATTCTCACTTCATCAGCGATATGTACGAGCCTGACATGCTGTACGGTTTTACGGTGCGCTCGCAGTATCCGAACGCCTCCATCTCCTCGGTTGCGCCCCCGTCCGGCCTGCCGGAGCATGTGCGCTTTCTGACCGCCGCCCAGATCCCGGGACGCAACCGGATCACGGTGCTGGGCGAGTCCCTGCCGGTGCTCGCCGAGCGGCAGACTTACTACGTAGGCGAGCCGCTTGCGCTCCTCGTCGGCCCTAGCCTGCACGAGCTTATGGAGCTTGCCCAACGGGTCAACGTGGGATACGAACCGCTTGCGACGGCAACACAGGAGTTTCTGCCGGAGAACGCCGAGCATCTGCAGAGCGATTTCGTCAAAACGGTCGGCAATCCCGATCAGGCGATGCGAAAGGCCTTTCAGGTCGTCGAAGGTGAATACCAAACCGAAGCGCAGGAGCATCTATACAGCGAACCCCAGGCGGCATTCGTCACCGGCGAGAACAAACGAACGGTAATCTACAGCTCGACCCAATGGCCGTTTCACGTACGCAACTCGGTTTGCACGGTTCTGCGGGTACCGCAGAAGCAGTGCGTGGTGCGTGCCACCGACGCGGGCGTAACGCTCGACGGAAAACTGTGGTATCCGTCGCTGGTTGCGGCCCATGCCGCGCTCGCCCACCGCGCCACCGGCCGGCCGATCAAGCTCGTGTACACCCGCGAAGAGGACTTCCTCAACACCACCAAACGGGCTCCCAGCCACATTAAACACGTTACCGGCCTTGACCGCGACGGAAACCTGGTTTCGATGCAGGTCACGATAACGCTCAACGTTGGTGCTTACCCGTTGCTCAGCGACGAGATGTTGCGACGCATGATGGTTGTCGCCTGCGGCTATTACAACTGCCGCAATGTTCGTATTCGGGCGCGGACGGTGCGCACCCACCTGCCTCCGATGAACGCATTCGCCGGCTTCGGGTCGGCGCAAGCCTTCTTTGCGGCTGAGGCGCACGCGGCGCGCATAAGCGAGGTGGCACAGGTGCCGCCGCATACCTGGAAAGCGACAAACCTCCTGAGGCGCGGGCAAACCACGCTCACCGGCGGCCCCGCGCGCTATGACGTGTTCGCCTCCGGCGCCTGGGACTGGGCGCTTTCACATTCAGACTTCGCCCGCAAGCATGCGGCCTTTGAGCTGCAGAAGAAGCGACGCGCGATGGAGGCGGACTTACGCGTCCCGGCCCGCGGAATCGGCATAGCGGTGGCCGGGCAAGGGTCCGGTTTCATCGGCCGCGGGGAGGAGATTCTGGGAGCCGCGGTCGCGGTTCGACTCGAAGAGTCCGATAAGGCGGTGATCCGCACATCCGCCATTCCCGAGGACCGAGGCATACAGCGTATCTGGGTCGAGACCGTCGCCCGCATCCTGACCGTCGCTGAGAACAACGTAGCGCTCGAGGTCGTCGATACCGAGCGGGTGCCCGACAGCGGCCCTTCGACGCTTTCACGCAATTTGACGGTAATAACGGCGTTGCTCGAGGGCTGCTGCAATGCGATTAAGCGGCAGCGCTTCCGTTCACCGCTGCCGATCGAGGTCCGTCGTACCTCGAAGGTACCGCGCAAGACGACCTGGAGCAACGAGCGCATGGATGGTATCCCGTTTGCCGGTGAGTCTCGCGCTGTGGCCGTGATCGAAGTGGAAAGCGACGCAGCTACATTCGAGACCAACATCCGCGGCATCTGGCTGGCGATAGACGCAGGCCGCGTCCTCAACCAGCTGCAGGCGCGAAAGACAATCGAGATGGGCGTCTTCCAGGGGCTCGGCTGGGCGGCGTTTGAAACGATCGCTTACCTTGCTTCCGGCAGCAGCTGGATCGATTACAAGAGCTACCATCCCGGGCGTTTGATGCGGCACCCTCGCATAGAAATCGAGTTCTTCGGTGATCACACCAAGAGCCCGGCTCAGGGAATCACCGAGCTGGCGCTTTCGGCGGTGCCGGCCGCCTATGTGAATGCCGTCACCCAAGCCACCGGCCGCTATCTGGACCGCATTCCAGCGACACCTGAGCTTGTCTACCAGTACCTGGAGGACGAATGAGGATCGAGTTCACCCTCAACGGACAGAACGCCCGGATCAACGCGCCGACCGAGACGCTCCTCGTTGACCTGTTGCGCCGCGAGTTCGGGCTCTCCGGCGCCCGTCCGGGGTGTATGCGCGGCCAATGCGGCAACTGCGCGGTGCTGTTCAACGGCGCGCTCACCCGGGCATGCCTCCTGCCGGTATTTCGACTCGAAGGCTGTGAGGTCGTTACGATTGAAGGGTTCCTGCGTACGAAGGAGTTCGCCGATATCGAGTACGGATTCGAACGCGCCGGCATGGACCCCTGTCGGTTCTGCATCTCGAGTAAGGTGCTCGTGGCGCATTCACTGCTATTGAGCGAACTGGAGCCGAGCGACCTGGAAATTGAACGCGCAACCTCGGGGGTGTGGTGCCGCTGCACCAGCTACTCGAGCTTCGTGAACGGCATTCGCTACGCCGCGCACGCACGCAAGAGAAGGTACAATGAGCGCAACTTCTGATCGCGTCCAGATACTGGCGCCCACCAATCTCAGTGAGCTGCTGCAAACACTGAAAATGCATCCCGATGCCGAACTGTACGCCGGGGGCACCCATATCCTCACAACGCGCGGCACCGCATATCTGCGACTCCCGGAGAAGGTGGTTACGCTTCACAAGGTCGAGGAGCTGAACCGCGTGACCCGAACCGAGAAGTACATCGAGTTCGGCGCCGGGGTAACCCTCAGGAGGATTGTGGAGCTCGGGCCGAAAGCATTCCCCGAAGCGTTGTACAGCGCGATCCGCAGTCTCGGGCCGCCGGGAATCGAGAACCTTGCAACCATCGGAGGGAACGTTTGCGTTTCGGGCCGGCTGATGACCCTGGTGCCGATCCTCTATCTGCTCGAGTGCCGTCTCGAGCTTCGCAGCGCCTCCGGCACCCGGTGGGTTCGCATCGGACAGTTTCACGACGCCGAGGGCAACACGCGGTTGCAGCCTGGCGAGGTGCTGACCCGGTTACGGATCAGCCCCGGCAATTGGAACAGACAAGCCTTCAAGAGTTTTGGTACCATATACCTGCCGGAGACGAATCCGCTCGTGTTCTGTGGTCTGGCGCACCTGGATAACAGTGTCTTAGCCGACTTCCGCTTCGCGATCACGACCCACCGTCCGCGCATCGTACGCGACCGCGCGCTGGAAGCCGAGCTCGTGGGCCGCAAGGTCCCGCTTGCCAAACGCGACCACGAAGTGATAGAAGCCGGCATCGCCGGAGTCATGCAGGAGCAGCAGATTCCGCGCGGATCGATACAGCATCGCCGGGCAATCAGACTGAGCGAGTGGTTCGCCCAGGAGCTACGCTAACACAGGGAGGCACGCAGTGGCGCAGTTCGCCCATTTGCATGTTCATTCGGACTACAGCTTACTCCGCAGCACCGCTTCCATCCCCTCGCTCGTGAACCGCGCGGTCGAGCTCGGCTTCTCGCACCTGGCGCTGACCGATGACGGCAACATGTTCGGCGCGCTGGAGTTCTATAAGGCCTGTCACAACGCCGGCATCACTCCCATCATCGGGTGCGACTTCTATCTTGTTGAGAACGCGGATCCCGAGGTGGGCGCCACCGAGACCGGCAAGCGCTTCTTCCGGCTGGTGTTGCTGGCCAGAGACGCCGAGGGGTACAAGACTCTGATGCGCCTGTCGTCGCGGGCCTATACGGAAGGGTTCTATTACCGGCCGCGTATAGACTGGGCGATGCTCGAAGCCGACCACAGCGGTGTGATCGGCCTGAGCGGCTCGCTGTCGGGTGAGATCCCGAGCCTGCTGCTGCGTAACCGTCGCACCGAAGCCGCGCGCCGGGCCGCCTGGTATCGCGATCTCCTCGGAACGGACGGGTTTTACCTCGAGCTGCAGAACCAGGGCATACCCGAGCAGGCCGGCCTGAATCCTCAGTTAGTTGAGCTCAGCGAAGAGCTGGGTATCCCGCTGGTGGCCACCAACGAGTGCTATTACGTTCACAAAGAGGACGCCAACGCGCAGGACATTCTGATGTGCATCGGCTCAGGCCGCAAGAAGCAGGAGACCAACCGGTTCCGTTTTTCGTCGGATGAGTTCTATCTCAAATCCGAAGCGGAGATGCAGCAACTGTTTGCCGATCACCCCGAGGCGCTCGCAAACAGTCTCCGGATTGCAGAGCGATGCAACCTCGAGATCGAGCTACCGGGCCCGATCTTCCCCGATTACCACATCCCCGAGGGCTTCGAGAGCGACGACGCCTATCTACGCCACCTTACCTACGAAGGGCTCCACAAAAGCTACGACACGCTCACCGAAGCGATCAGAAACCGTGCCGACTACGAGCTCGACACCATCATCGGCATGGGCTTCACCGGCTACTTTCTGATTGTCTGGGACTTCATCGCGTTTGCCCGCGGGCATGATATTCCCGTGGGGCCCGGCCGTGGCTCCGGCGCCGGATCGATCGTCGCCTACGGTTTACAGATCACCGATATCGATCCGCTCAAGTACGGGCTCCTGTTCGAGCGTTTTCTCAACCCCGACCGCGTATCGATGCCCGACTTCGACATCGATTTCTGCTATGAGCGCCGCGGCGAGGTCATCCGCTACGTCACCGAGAAGTACGGAGCCGACAAAGTCGGGCAAATCATCACGTTCGGCACGCTCAAAGCGCGCGCCGTAATCCGGGACGTAGCGCGAGCGCTGGACCTGCCGTTTTCCGAGTCCGACATGATTGCCAAGCTGGTGCCGGCGCGTTTGGACATCACGCTCGCCAAAGCGCTGGAGGAGGAACCGCGGCTGCGCGAGATCCGCGATCAGGGCGGCGTACACCGCGAGCTGCTCGAGGTGGCATTGAAACTCGAAGGGCTGCATCGCCATCCTTCAACCCACGCAGCAGGCATCGTGATCGGTCAGAAGTCGCTGACCGAGTATGTCCCCCTGTACCGCGACCCGAAAACCAAATCGATCTCGACACAGTACACCATGGACCAGCTCGAGGACTGTGGACTGGTGAAGATGGATTTTCTCGGACTCAAGACACTGACGCTGATCCGTAACACCGAAAACCTGATACGCCGGCGCGGAATCGAGTTTGACATCGAAACGATCCCCGAGCAGGACGCGGCAACATTCAGCATGCTCGGGGACGGCAAGAGCGCCTGCGTGTTCCAGTTCGAGAGCGCGGGAATGCAGAAGGTTCTGATACGGGCGAAACCGGAACGCATCGAAGACCTGATCGCCTTGAATGCACTCTATCGGCCGGGACCGATGGAGAATATCGATCAGTTCGTCGACTCAAAGAACGGGAGAACCCCGATCTCGTATCCGCTTCCCGAGCTCGAGGAAGTGCTCAAGGAGACCTACGGCGTCATCGTGTATCAGGAGCAGGTGATAGAGATCGTCCGGATAGTGGGCGGCTTCTCATTAGGCCAGGCCGATATCCTGCGGCGTGCGATGGGCAAGAAGAAAGTCAAGGAAATGGACCGCATGAAGAAGGATTTCCTTGACGGGGCACGGGCGCGCGGCTTCAGCGAGCGCCAGGCCGAAGCGATCTTCGAGTTGCTCCAGCCGTTTGCCGGCTATGGGTTCAACAAGTCCCACGCCGCTGCGTACTCGGTACTGGCCTACAAAACAGCGTACCTGAAGGCCAACTATCCGGTCGAGTTCATGGCGGCCAACCTCTCAAACGAGATCTCCTCACCGGACAAGTTTGCTTATTACATCGAGGAAACGCGCGGGATGGGCATCGAGATTGACCCACCCGATGTCAATCGCAGCGGCCGTTACTTCACGGTCGAGAACGGACGCATCGTCTATGGGCTTCTGGGGGTCAAAAACCTCGGCAGTGCTGCAGTGGAAGAGATCATTCGTGAACGCGAGCAGAACGGCGCGTACGGATCGTTCATCGAGGTCCTCGAGCGCGTTAACCTCACCGCTATGAATCGCAAGATGGTTGAGGTCTGCATTCAAGCCGGGGTGTTCGACTCACTCGGGCTGAATCGTGCCACCCTGCTTCACAACCTCGGAACGGCGATTGAGTTCGCAGCGGCGACGCGCGAAAACCGCAGGCTCGGACAGGCATCGCTGTTCGACGAACGGGACGGCGAGCATTTTGCCGGTCCACAGCTCGAGCACTGCGAGGAATACCCGCTGTCGGATCGACTGCAGTGGGAGCGTGAGCATCTGGGAATGTACTTGTCAGGCCACCCTCTCGACGACTACCGTGGACGGTGGAAGGAGACCACTACGCTCAATCTCAGCCGTCCCGGCGGACCAAGCGGTGAGCGGGTCCATGCGGTGCTCGGGATGGTGAAATCGAGTATGGTGATTCACACAAAGAACGGACGTCCGATGATGTTCATGGTGCTCGAGGACTTCAACGGCAGCATCGAGTGTGTTTTGTTCGAGGACGCCTGCGAGCAACACCGTGACCGGCTCTACGCCGGGGCAATCGTAGGAGTGCTCGGCAAGCTGGAGCTTCGCAACGACAAACTGCAACTGGTAGTAACTGAGATTCGGGAGCCTGAGGAAATGGACGAACGCGATACCGGAGAAGTACACATTCGCATCACTGACGAGGTCGAAGAAGAGGAAGATCTGTATCAGCTGCGCGCCTTTTTGTTCGAGCACACCGGCAACTGCCCGGTGTTCCTGCACATCCGCTGCGGCGCAGGCGAGACGGTCGTCCGTGCGTCCTCGCAGCTTACGATCTCGGGAAAATCGAGTATACTAGAGGATATCCGCGGATATCCGCGGGTTTTGGATGTGTGGAAGCAATGAACTGCCGTACAGGGAAACAACACGGACAACGATACTTCGGTGGAGGTAATTTATGATTCAAACGGTATTACGGGGAGTGAGCACCGTAATTTCGCTCTACATGCTGCTCATATTCTTCCGGATCATCCTGACCTGGTTCGGACAAGCGCCGGCCGGCCGGTTGATCCACTACATTTCGAGTTTGACCGACCCTTACCTCAATCTGTTCCGCGGGCTCGGTGCCTTTCGCAACGTTCAGGTGGATTTCTCCCCGATCCTGGCGCTGATCACGCTTTCGATTCTCAACAACATCATTACGCGCATAGCGTTTGCAGCCCAGATCACGCTCGGCATCGTACTGGCTGAGATTGTCGGCGCACTCTGGTCGGCGGCGTCGTTTATCCTGTTTCTCTTCCTGGTTTTCGGCGTGATCAGGCTGATCGGTTTCATGCTCAATGTGAACACCGCCGGCCGATTCTGGATTACGCTGGACCGCATACTGCAGCCAATTGCCCATTGGTTGGTTCGCAAGGTTGCGCGCGGCCGGGTCGTTAACTACCAAAACGCACTGCTGCTGTACGCCGCGATGGTAGTTCTGGTGTTGCTGGTCGGCAGCTTCGTCGTCGGGTCGCTGGTTTCGTTGCTCGCGCAGCTACCGGTGTGATCCGTAGTCTTGCCGTAACGTTATTACCGGCGCTACCGCGATAGCACACGGCCGTCTTCGTCGCAGGTACAGGTACAGGCGTGTATCTTCACGAGTTGACTGCGAGCGTCCGCAAGCTCGACGGCATTGGGCCTCGCAGGCTGAAGGCGTTTTCCGAGCGCGGAGTGCTCACGATCGCTGATCTGCTGCTCTATCTTCCGCGCCGCTATGAGGACCGGAGCACGCCGCGCGCGCTGGCCGACGCAGCCACGGAGCCGGCAAATACCATCGCGCAGATCATACGGCACGAGTATTTCGGCAGCGGCAGAAATCGTACGCTCAAGCTGATAATCTCGGACGGTACGCAGCGCGCGGCGCTAGTGTGTTTCAACCGTTCCTTCCTGGCAGACGCATACCCACCCGGCACCGTGGTCCGCCTTTCGGCAGTGTTCGAGTACCGCTATCGCGAGCTGCAGACGGCGTCGTTCGAGATGGAGCGCGCTCCGGATGAGCCACTCGGCCCCCCATACGAGCCGCAATCCCCGGAGACTGAGGCCTTCTTCCGCATTCTCCCGGTCTACCCCCTTACCGCGGGCCTCTCACAGCAGCACGTGCGCAGCGCGCTAGACCAGGCGCTCAAGCGCTGGGGAACGCGAATCAAAGACCCCGGTCCGGCGGAACTGTGCCGCAAGCTGCAGTTGCCGCCGTTGGCGGACGCGCTGCACGCGGTCCACCACCCGCCCAGCTTCAGCGACGCGGAACGGGGCCGGCGACGCTTTGCTCTGCACGAACTGCTCGGATTACAGGTGGCGCAGCGACGGCTCGTCGACCGGTTACACGGTGAGCACCGTACCCCGGTTGCTCCGCCGCGGGGTCTGCTCGCGGTGGTACAACAGCGGCTCCCGTTTAGCCTCAGCGAAGAACAGCAGCGGGTCCTCGATGAGATCATCGCAGACCTCGGGTCGGCGCGCCCGATGGCCCGGCTGCTCCACGGTGAAGTCGGCTCAGGCAAAACGGTGGTGTCACTGCTGTCGATGGTACCTCGTCTCGAGCAAGGACAGCAGGCCGCTGTGCTCGTGCCCACCGAGCTTCTGGCGCGCCAACAGCACGCCACCCTGCGACGGCACCTGGAACCGCACGGCATCACGGTCGAGCTCGCGGTAGGGAACCTCGCGCCGGCGGAGCGCAAAGCGCTGTACTCCCGTATCGCCGACGGCACTGCGCAGTGCATTGTCGGGACACACGCACTAATCTCGCCCCAGGTCACCTTCAGTTCGCTTTCCTACGTCGTGATCGACGAACAGCACCGCTTCGGTGTGGCGCAGCGTGCCGCGCTGCGCGACAAGGGCGTTGCGCCCGACCTGCTTCTCATGACTGCAACTCCGATTCCGAGAACACTCGCGCTCACGCTCTACAACGGGCTTCAGATCTCGCAGCTGCGCCATCGCCCGCCGGGGCGCGCAACCGTCACTACCCACCTCGCTCGCTGCTCACGCAGAGCGGAAGTCTACACCAATGTAGCAGCCCGCCTGAGACACGGCGGACAGGCGTTTGTCGTGTGCCCGCGGATTGACCCCGATGGGAACGCCGAACAGGCCTCGGCCGAGAGCACCGCCGCGGAGCTCGCCGGCAGCTTTCTTTCCGGGTTTTCGATCGGCCTGATCCACGGTCGTCTCCCGGAGGAACGCAAGCGTGAAACGATGCAGGCGTTCAGCGAAGGTCGTATGCAAGTGCTCGTCTCTACCACGGTGCTTGAGGTCGGCGTTGACGTGGAAAACGCCGTCGCGATAGTGGTCGAGCACGCCGAGTTGTTCGGTCTCTCGGCCCTGCACCAGCTGCGTGGACGCGTTGGTCGCGGGTTGAAGCCCGGGGTGGCATTCCTGGTGTACGACGAGAACCTGACCGAGGAGGCGAAACAGCGCCTGCGCGTGCTGCACCGCGAACACGACGGTTTCAGGATTGCCGAGCACGACCTCAAGATACGCGGACCGGGAGAACTGGGCGGGGTTCGGCAGGCGGGTATTCTGCGACTGCGGTTTACGGTACTGGAGCGCGACCTCGATCTGTTGGAGGCCGGCTCCCCTGCCGTGGAGCAGGTAAGGGCCGGGTCACCGCTCGACCAAAGCCTCGTGCCGTTTCTGCCGTTTGACCAGGAAGACGCATGCGTATAACCGGAGGCTATCTGCGCGGCCGTTCCGTACAGTGCCCACCGGGCGAGATTCGCCCGGCGATGGATCGCATGCGCGAATCGCTGTTTGCCATTCTAGGCGATATTACCGGCACGACCTTTCTCGACCTTTTCGCTGGGTCGGGTATTGTGGCACTCGAAGCGTGCTCGCGCGGCGCGCGGTCGGTAACCGCGGTGGAGCGTGACGCTGCCAAACGCAGGATTCTGCAGGCGAATCTGGAGCTGTGCGAAGCCGAACTGCAGATCGTGATCGCCCCGGTCGAGCGCTTTTTGCTCCGCAACCGCCGAACCTTCGAGTATATCTTCTGCGACCCGCCGTTCCGCTATCAGTACAAGCTGGACCTGCTGGAGAAGATTGGCCGTTCGCGCGCCTGCGGCGAAGACACCACTGTGCTTTTGCACCATCCGCGCCCAGAAACACTCCCCTCTCGCGCCGGTGCGCTCATCCGGGTACGGGAACAGGCCTACGGCGGCTCCTTGGTCTCGTTCTACCGGCCGGCTTGACCGGTTCCAACATCAGGGGCAATCTGCTATAGTTGTGCCGGAGCCGACCCCCTCGGCGCCGTGGAATCCTACGCACGGAGACTGGTACGGTGACTAACCCGAAACGAGCGCTACTGCAACTACCCCAGGGCGCTGAAAGCTTCTATCTTGAGGACGCTTTTCGGCACCGCCGTCTCATCGAGCGGATCGAGCAGGTAGTCGACAAATGGGGATATCTGCCGGTCCAGACCCCGGTCTTCGATTTCTTCGGCGTGTACGAGGATCTCATCCCCAGCCGGGAAGCCCGTAGTATCTATCGCCTGATCGATCGCGAAGGCGATGTGCTGATGTTGCGTTATGACAACACGCTGTTTCTGGCCAAGCAGATGGGTCTCATGCTAAGCGACGATGACTTGCCGGTGCGGGTGTGGTACGGCGACACGATTTTGAGGCATCAGGAGGCGGAAGACATCTCTAATGACGAGTTCTTCCAGACCGGCGTGGAACTGATCGGCAAGCGTGGCCGTGATGCGGACCTCGAAGTGCTGGTGCTCCTCGACCGGGTGTTCAGTGCCCTCGGCGCACCGAGCCGGGTCGTCCACCTGGGCTCGCGCGCCCTGCTGCAGACAATCGTGCCCGGTGAGGCTCCTGAGGCCGCTCGCGCCTTCCGGCGTGCAATCGCGCTGCGCCGGCATGATGATGTCCGTGCGTTGTGCCGCGAAAACGGCTGTCCGCCCGAACGTTCGCGCTTTCTCGCCGAGCTGTTCGCCTTCATCGGGACCCGAGATGAGCTCGAACAGCTCATTCGTCGCGCTGATCGCTCACGTCTCCTGACCACCGTGGAAACCGGCGAGCTGCGTTACATCGAGCTGCTCAGCAAGGAGTATGAAGAGCTCGATCTGAACGCCGAGCTGCGCATCGACCTTTCGGAAGTCGGCTCACAACCATATCACACCGGAATCGTATTCAACGTCTACATGGAAGGCATCGGGGCGGCAATCGCTTCCGGTGGGCGTTACGATAATCTGATAAGCCATTTCGGCATCGATGCACCGGCTGTCGGCTTCTCGATCCTTCTGCGCAAGGTGCAGGAACACCTTACCACCGACATCAGCGCGCACGACGCACGCCGCCCGGTTCGGGCCGAAGGCGAATCGTTTCGCGAGCGGCTCGAAGATGCCGAACGCATCCGCGCGCGGGGCGAGGTAGCGCTGCTATGAGCGACCTCTCATCGGCCCCGCTGACGCTCGCGCTGCCCAAAGGGCGCCTGATGCAACAGGTGCTCGAGCACCTGCGGCGCTGCGGCTTTCAATTTCAGATCTCACAACGCAATCTCACGGCTACCGACGAAGAAGGCCGTCTGAAGCTCATACTGGTGAAGAACAACGACCTGCCGGTGTACGTCGCCCACGGCATTGCCGGGCTGGGTGTCTGTGGAACGGATCTGGTCTATGAGTCCGGCGCCGAGTTTTTCGAGCTGCACACCTTCGGCTTCGGTCGCACGCGCATGTGTCTGGCATCCCGCGCCGATCATGATCCGGCCGGCGATCACACGCAGCTCACGATCGCCACCAAGTTCAGCCGTTTCACGCACGATTTCTTTCACGCCCGCGGCATCCCGGTGCAGGTAATACGCCTGAACGGCTCGGTCGAGCTCGCTCCGGTGCTCGGGCTCGCACCGTACATCGTCGATCTCGTGGAGACAGGCTCAACCCTGAGAGCCAATAACCTGAAGGTCACGCAGGAACTCGCTGAGATCGAGGTCAAGCTGGTGTGCAATCCGGCGTATTACAAGCTGCAGTTCCGTCGCATTGCGGAGCTCGTGGAGACGATCAAAGGAGTGAGCGAAACATGAGTGAACGTGAGGTAACGGTTGAACGGAAGACCAAGGAGACCGAGATCACCCTGCGGCTCGCCCCGGAGCGCGCCGAACCGATCTCGATCGCGTCCGGTCTGCCGTTTTTCGATCACATGTTGAACGCCATGGCGTTTCACGGCGGGTTCTCGTTCGAGCTGGCCGCCGGCGGTGATATCGAGGTTGACCCGCACCATCTGGTGGAGGACGTTGGTATCGTGTTCGGGCAGGGCCTCGCCCGCGTGGTAGAGCAGTACGGTCCGGTAACACGCTACGGTCACTCGGTGATCCCGATGGACGACGCGCTTGCCGAGGTTACGATTGACGCCGGGAATCGGCCGTATCTGGTCTACGCAGCCGAGTATCCGCAGGCATACTGTGGTACGTTCGCAGTAGAGCTGTTGCGGGAGTTTTTCCACGGGCTTGCCACCAACGCGGCCATGAACCTGCACTTGCAGGTGCGCTACGGAGAAAACACCCACCACATGTGCGAGGCGTTGATGAAAGCGCTCGGGCGCGCCGTGTGGCAGGCGTATCGGCCCCACGAGGCAATTCGCTCCACCAAAGGGATGCTCTGACAGCCGTGCGACAGGGGGATCGGCGCGCACCGCGCCGATAAGCAAGCCGTGAACGGTATGATTTTGCCTGTAGGCGGCTTCGTAGTTTGATTTTTTGCCGCTGAGCGGCATATACTGGATGGCGATAACAAAAGGCTCGGCGGTCCATGAGCACACAGAGACAGATAAGCAACAGTAAGGCCGGATTCGTAAAGACCGGAACAGATACGCCCGGTGAACGGCCTCAGCTCTCGAGTGAACAGAAGACCACCTTAATACGCAAAGGCAACGAGCTGTTCAACAAAGGACAGGTCGACACCGCCAAACGGATCTTCATCACCGTGGGCTACACCGACGGGCTGATCCGTCTGGGAGACCACTACTATAAGCAAAACCGGCCGTTGGAAGCGTTTAAGATGTACCGGTTGGCCCCGGATAACGGGCGCAGCGAGCGTATGATCGAGCGGATGGCACTCGTATTGCGAACCTGGCTACTGGAAGACCAAGCCCAAGAACAGCGAGTAAAAGCACAATGATGAATAAAGGGATCGAGCCGAACGGCGCACACAATCCGGATGAGACATACAAGCAGCAATTCGAGGATGATGAGCGCATGCAGAAGGAGCAGGCTCATCAGCTTGCCGAGCTGTCTCAGAAGGCGTATCAACTGCTGAAGGAAGACTATCTTGCCGAAGCAGAGGATCTCTTCAAAGAAATGCTCGCGCTCGAATCGCACAACAACTATGCCCTTGTCGGGCTCGGTGACGCGGCCCGCAAGCGCAAGGGCTTCAACGAGGCGATCGAGTATTACCAGCGCTGTCTGGAGCATTTTCCGCAGAACAACTATGCGCTCTTCGGCCTCGCGGATTGCTACAAGTCGCTGCGGCATTATCATAAAGCGATCGGCGTCTGGGAGCGATATCTGGAGCACGATGACCGCAACGTCACGGTGCTGACGCGAGTGGCAGACGCGTATCGAAAAGTCCGCAATCTGCAGCGCTCGCAGGAGCTCTATCTCAAGGTGCTGCAGATAGAGCCCGACAACGCCTACGCACTGATCGGGCTCGGGCATCTGCACTACGACTTCAAGGACTTTGAGAAGGCGAAGTCCTACTGGGAACGCATCCACCAGCTGCATGGCGAGAGTGTCGACATACGCGTGCTCACCTCCCTGGGGAACTGCCATCGCAAGCTCAAGACCTATGCCGACGGGCTGCGCTACTTCGAAGCCGCGCTCGAACGTGAGCCTCATAACTTCTATGCCCTGTTCGGAATGGCCGACTGTTACCGAGGGTTAAATCAGCAGACCCAGTCATTGCAGTACTGGAACAGAATCCTGGAACGCGACCCGGACAATAAGGTCATTCTTACCCGGGCGGGCGACGCTTATAGGAACATGCAGGATTACGATCGGGCCGCCATGTACTACAAGAAGGCGCTCAACATCGAGTTCGATGTGTACGCCGTACTCGGTCTGGCGCTGATCAACAAGGCCCAGGGCAAGCTCCACGACGCGATCGAGTCGCTCGAGGGCCTCGTGAAGTCAGACCCCAAAAACCACCGCCTCTACACCGAGATTGCCGATTGCTATGTGAAGCTCGGCCAACCGCAGCGGGCGCTCGAGGTCTTGGGCCGCTTTCAGAAACTCGGGATTCGCAACCGGCATGTCTACGACATGTACGAGCGGCTGCGGAACCGCGCAGCCGAATGAGCCTGGTTGGGCGCCGGTGCGCTTGCCGGCGCTCCCTCGGCGGGCCGACTATTTCACCACAGCTCTGATCCGGCGCACGCCCTGCGAAGATGACTGCTCCTTGGTGATCTTGAACTCCCCGATCTCGCCGGTGCTCGAGACATGCGGGCCGCCGCACACCTCCCGCGAGTAATCCCCGATGGAGTACACTTTGACGATCTCATCGTAGCGGTCACCGAACAGCGCGATCGCGCCGCTTTCGCGCGCCTCGCCGAAGGTCATCGTCTCGACCGTTACCGGAAGATCTCGTTGGATGTGTTCGTTCACGATTCCTTCTACCTGTTCAATCTGCTCAGAGGTCATCTTGTCTGAATGCACGAAATCAAAACGCAGTCGCTGAGGTGTAATATTGCTTCCCTTCTGGGCCACATGGTCACCGAGGACATCCCGTAAGGCCTGGTGCAGCAGATGCGTGGCGGTATGCAGCCGCGTCGTAAGCTCGGTGTGGTCCGCCAGCCCTCCTTTGAAACTGCTGGTCTCGTCCATCTTGGAGCGCCGTTGATGCTCCTCGAAGGCCTTGTCGAACCCCTCACGGTCTACCACCAGCCCGTGTTCACGCGCGAGCTCTTCGGTAATTTCGACCGGAAACCCGTAGGTATCGTAAAGCCGGAACGCCACCTCTCCGGGAATTGTACGGTCTTGTTTCTCAAGTAGATCCGGCAGCTTCTTCGCGAACTCCTGCTCACCCTTTTGCAGCGTCTTCAGGAAACGCTCCTCTTCGGCGTGCAGCTCATCGATAATGATGTTGTACTTCTCAACCAGAACCGGGTACGGTTCGCGATAGATCTCGACCACAACCGCAGCGAGATGACCCAGAAACGGGTCCGAAAGCCCAAGCTTTCGTCCATGCCGTACAGCCCGGCGGATGAGTCGCCGCAGGATATAACCCTGTTGCACGTTCGACGGCTTGACACCCTTCTCGTCACCGAGGATGAAGGTTGCGGTCCGTACGTGATCTGAGATGATGCGTATCGACCGGTCACTATCTTCGTCCGCGCCGTAGCGCCGTTCGATCAATTCCTCGAGCTTGGCGATTATCGGGGTAAAGACCTCGGTTTCATATACTGAGTTCTTCCCTTGCAGGATCGCAATCGTGCGCTCGATGCCCATGCCGGTATCGACACACTTACGCTGCAGTTTCTCGTAGGTGCCGTCCGCCTTCTTGTTGTACTCCATGAAGACGTCATTCCAGACTTCCATGTACTTGCCGTCTGATACACCCGGGCGGCTCCCCGGCGTCCCGGGAACTCCGGTGTCGATGAACATCTCGGTATCCGGGCCGCAGGGGCCGGTGGCTCCCGCCGGGCCCCACCAGTTGTCTGAGCGCGGAAGGTAATGGATCCGCTCGCGCGGGATACCGAGTGATTCCCATACGCCGGCCGATTCGCGATCGGGCGGCACTTCCTCGTCGCCTTCGAACACCGTGATCGATATCTTCTCAGGATCAATCCCAAGCCACCGCGGCGAGGTGAGGAACTCGTAGCTCATCTTGATCGCTTCTTCCTTGAAGTAATCACCGAGCGACCAGTTCCCGAGCATCTCAAAGAACGTCAGGTGACTGAAGTCACCGACGTCGTCGATATCGCCGGTGCGGATGCACTTCTGATAGTCAACGAGACGGTTCCCTGCCGGATGTTCCTGACCCAGGAGGTACGGGACAAGCGGATGCATTCCGGCGGTGGTGAACAACACCGTCGGATCGTTTTCCGGAATCAATGAGGCGCCGGAAATCTGTACGTGGTCGTGTTCTTCGAAAAACTGAATATACTTCCTGCGGAGTTCATCTGCTGTCATAGTAAAAAGATATTACGAATCGTGGTTGCAAGTGTCAATCGCACGGCCGAATCGGCCGGGTGAAGGCCCTCGGGGTCGCCCTGCCGGCATGTGCCCCTTCAGGCTCATATTTCTTCGAACTCGTCGTCGCTGTCGGAGCTGCGCAGGTCAGGGAAGACATACACGATGCTGCCGCTCTTGCGCACCCGCACCTCGCAGAAGCCCCGCTCAGCGAGACGTTCGAGGTGCGCCTTTGCTTGATCGGTCGTCACGTTGCCTTCAAGCGCAACCGTCGCGGGGGTAGCAATACCGTCGTTTCGTTTGGCGGTGCGAAGGATCACCTGTTCTATGGTAGGCGGCTGATTACTCGGCCGTCCCACCGGGCGTCCCATGCGTTCCTGACGTAAGGCTTCGAAAACCGCGGCGTCCGGATCAGGCCCGCCGAAACCGTAGCCTAACCGCTGTCTGATCTGCGCTTCCCGAACCTGCTCCGGCAGCGTGAGCGCATCGTACAGCGTCCCAAAACCGAACAGACCCCAGGTAAAGAAGTACACCAGTCCACTACCGAACTTTCCGAGATAAAATCGATGTAACCCCGCCATTCCGAAGAACGAGGCTGCCCAGAACAAATACGCCATACCGAGTGACGGCAATCCAATCTCCTCCCTTGTCGTTCGGCCGGCCTAATCGATCAGGTCGTCTTGATCGACGA
>PUNW01000056.1 GCA_003552665.1 Spirochaetaceae bacterium
CGCGAAACCAATGCCCTGATGCAGACTACGCAGCGGTTCATGTTCGCCCGCGGTGATATCAGCGAAGTGCTGACCGAGTTTAGGGACCAGCGTGAAGCGGCGGACGCCGCCATGGACCGCCTTACATCCCACCCCGAACTGCACCGCCTGAGTCCGCGACTCCGCGAGCGGCTGCAGAACATGCAGGTGGTGTGGGACGGTATGACCGGCCGGTCAATGGACACGGTGGAGGAGGGGATCGCTTCACTGTTGGAGGTCGATCTACCCAACGTACCGGTCCCGCCGGGAATACTCCGGCTTCAGAACCAGCTCGACCTCGCCGAGGTTGACCCGGCGGTGCGGCGAGCGCTCAGCACCACCGAGCGCAACATCGACAGCGCGGTGGCGATCTCGGCGGAGTTCCTCGACGATACGCTGAACGAAGTGGCCTCGGCAGCGTCCGCGGATTCGGCTGCGATCGTCACCTATCACCTGCGGCTGTCGTTAGCCGTGGCTGTAGTTGTTACCGCCCTGAGCGTGGCCTTTATGATCGCGATCACGCGCGGCATAACGCGTCGCGTAAGCGTTCTCGAGACTGTGATGGGCAAGATGGCCGAGCGTGATTTCAGGGAAAGCGCGGCGGTAGATGGAAAGGACGAGCTTGCAAAACTCGGGGAGAACATGAACCGGGTACGCGACGCGCTTTCGGAGTTTTTCGGTGCCGTACGGAGCTCGGTTGCACACACTCACGAGCTTCAGGAGAGCCTCGGCAGCAGCTCCGAACAGGCGACCTCCGCGTTGAACGAGATTACGAAGAACATCGAGGCAATCCGCGACCAGTTTGTGGGCCTCAATCAGGGCATTTCCACCACAAGCGAGGCAGCGGTTGTTATCGACGAGCAGGTTAAGGGCTTGGCGCAGGACATCGAGACGCAGACGGAACGCATCAATGGCGTTTTTAGCTCCATCGAGGAGATGAATGCAGGTGTACAGAACGTGACGCACCTGTCCGACGAGCGGCGACGGCGCGCCGAGGAGATCTCGACCACGGTTAGTCAGAGCTCGGAGACTGTACAGAGCACCAACGCGTTGGTGCGCGCGATCTCGCGCGATATCGATGACGTGCTCGAGATCATCGAGATCATCAACGGGGTCAGCGAACAGACGCACCTGCTGTCGATGAACGCGGCGATCGAGAGCGCGCATGCCGGCGAGGCGGGCAAAGGTTTTGCGGTGGTCGCGGAGGAGATTCAGAAGCTCGCGAACAGCACCGGAGAGAACGCCGGCAGGATCGAACAGAACCTGCGCTCGATGACCGAGAAAGTTCGCGAAACGCTGCAGGCCAGCGAAAACTCAACAGAGAGCCTGGAAAGCATTCAGGACGAGATGAATGGTTTCTCGGATGCCATGGCGGAGATCTCGCAGAACATGCAGGAGCTGTCGCAAGGAAGCCGCGAAGTGCTCGACTCCACTGCGGAGGTCTCAAAGATCACCGAACGGATTCGCGAGAGCTCACACCGCATGCAGAGCGGCTCGGATCAGATTCGTAAGGCGATGGAGGAGGCCGGCACGGTGTCCGGCGAAGTCGTCAATGGTGTGGGTGAGATCGATCTCGGCGCGAAAGAGATTCTGCAGAGCATGGTCAACACCAACGAGATCAGCGTGGAGAACCGGGAGCAGGTCAGGCGCCTCGAACAGCTGCTGCGCACCTTTCGCGCCGCCGAGCGGGCGCCGGAGGACGGTCCGCCGGACGAGGGTCAGAGGGCTGAGCACAGCGAACTCGGTGGCGGCGGCGAGGGTAGCGCCACGGCTGAGACCGTCACCGAAACCGGCGTGCGCGTGCTCAACGAAACCGAAGAGATTGAGCTGCAGGACGCGCTCAACAGGTGAGTGCGCCTTCGCTGGCACTACCGACGAGCTTCGCGTACTTGTACAACGCGCCGCTGGTATAGCGCGGCTGCGGCCGGCGCCATTCGCTGTGTCGGCGCGCGAGCTCGTCCTCGGAGAGTTCGACGGCCAGTTTCTTAACCGTGCTGTCGATCGTGATCCGATCGCCTTCACGTACGAGCGCCAGTGGCCCGCCGTCGAAGGCTTCCGGAGCGATATGCCCGACCACCATCCCGTGGCTCCCGCCTGAAAAGCGCCCGTCGGTGATCAGCGCGACTCCCTTGGCCAAACCAGCCCCCGCGATCGCGGCGGTGGGAGAGAGCATCTCACGCATACCGGGCCCTCCGCGGGGACCTTCGTAGCGAATCACGACGACGTCGCCGGACTGCACCCCTTTGTTCATAATGGCGTCCAGAGCCTCTTCTTCGTTATCGAATACGCGAGCGGGACCGCTGTGCACAACCTCTTCCATGCCGGCGGTCTTGAGTACTGCGCCGTCGGGTGCCAGGTTGCCTTTCAACACCATGAACGGTCCGTTGCGCTTCACCGGATTATCGAGCGCGTGTACAACCTCCTGGCCGCCGAGCTGAACACGTACGTCGGCCAGATTCTCAGCGACGGTGCGTCCGGTAACGGTCAGGCAGTCGCCGTGAAGCATTCCGTTGTCAAGCAGCATCCGCATTACCATCTTGACGCCGCCGACGCGGTAGAGGTCATCCATCACGTAGCGGCCGGCCGGTTTCATATCGCACAGTAGCGGCGTGTTATCGGAGAAGGTGTTGAAGTCGTCTATGTGAAGCTGAACGCCGGCTTCACGCGCCAGCGCAAGCAGGTGCAGCACCGCATTCGTGGATCCGCCGAGGGCCATCGCAACCCGGATGGCGTTCTCAAAGGATTTTCGCGTCAGGAAGTCGCTGGGCTTGAGGTTGTTGCGGATCGCTGCGTCGAGTGCTTCGGCAGAGCGGATCATTATCTCGGTGCGAGCGGCCTCAACGGCGGGAATCGACGCGTTGTCCGGCACCCCGACCCCGAGTGCTTCCATCGCGGCGGCCATGGTGTTGGCGGTGTACATGCCGCCGCATGCGCCGGCGCCCGGGCAGGCGGCGCACTCAATCGCGTGACGCTCAGCCTCGTCGATCTTTCCCGAGCTGTAAGCACCTACCGCCTCGAATGCCGACACAATGTCCACCGGCTTACCGTCATGATCGCCGGGCTTGATCGACCCTCCGTAGACGAAGACGCAGGGAACATCCAACCGCAACATGCCCATGACGGTGCCGGGAATGGTCTTATCACAGCCGCCGATCCCGAGCAGCGCATCCATCTGGTGGCCGCGTGCATCGAGCTCAATGACGTCGGCGATGGTGTCGCGGCTGATCAGCGAGCACTTCATGCCTTCGTGGCCCATCGCCTGGCCGTCGGTCACCACAAAGGTGTGAAAGGTCACCGGCATCGAGCCAAGCTCGCGCAGGCGTTTTTTGGAGTGTTCGGCAATCTCGGCTAGATGGACGTTGCACGGCGAGACGTCGCTATCGGCCACCGCCACACCTACCAGGGGCTTGTCGAAATCCTCGTCCGTGAAACCTACCGCGCGAAACATCGCCCGGTTTGCAGTGCGTTGCACCCCTGAAGTCATTACCCGACTGCGAGTGTTGTAACCGTCGCTCATGAAACCTCCGCCGATTCAAAGCTGCTGATATAAGGCAACCGGGCGGCGGTGGCCTTGATCTCCTCGAGGTTCGCGAGCATAACCGAAGTGGAGTCCCACGCGCCGGACAGCAGTGCGTTGCGGTAAGCCGGTGATAGATCGAAATGGTAGCGGTGCTCACCAACCGAGACGACCTCATCATGAATGTGAAGCGTGATAGGGGTTGCCGGGTTCTGCTCCACAATCTGCATGATCTCTTCGATGTCGTGGTGGGGCAGGGAAATTGCCGGAATGCCCATGGCGGTGCAGTTTCCTGCAAAGATCTCGGCGTAAGACTCGCCGATTATCGCCCGGACTCCATAGCGGGCGAGTGCCTGGGGAGCATGCTCCCGGGATGATCCGCAGCCGAAGTTGCTGTTGACGAGCAGAATGCTCCCGTCCTTGAAGCGGCGGTCGTTGAGCGGATGGGGCTTCGTCGGTTGGCCGTCCTCGTCGTAGCGATGATCGTAGAACGCAAACTCCCCGAGCCCGTCGAACGTCACGCGCTTCATGAAGCGCGCCGGAATAATCTGGTCGGTGTCTATGTCGTTGCCGCGCAGCGGAATGCCGCGACCCTCAACGTACTGGATTGCGATATGTTGTTCCTGCATAGCGTGCTCCTTAGAGGTGTTCGCGAATGTCCACGATCTTGCCGTTTACCGCGGCTGCAGCCACCATTGTCGGGCTCATAAGGACCGTTCTGCCGGTGGGCGAGCCCTGACGGCCGATGAAGTTGCGGTTTGATGAGCTTGCACACAGCTGCCTGCCCTCGAGCTTGTCGGGATTCATAGCAAGGCACATCGAGCATCCGGCGCCGCGCCATTCGAAGCCGGCATCGGCGAAGACCCGCGGGAGCCCTTCGGCTTCGGCTTGCTTGGCAACCTGTTTCGAGCCCGGTACCACGAACGCCTTGACCGAAGGCGCGACCCGTTTGCCTTGCAGGTAGCGCGCCGCTTCGCGCAGGTCGCTGATCCGGGCGTTGGTGCAGGAGCCGAGAAAAGCGATGTCGATCGGCTTATCTTTCATCGGTTCGCCTGCCTCGAAGCCCATGTGGGCGTACGCCTTTTCGGCCACTTCACGGTGGTCACGATCAACGCTCGCGATCCGCGGAGTAGGCTCGCTGATACCGATCGCTTGACCCGGGTTGATACCCCAGGTGACCATCGGCTCGAGCTGGTCGGCGTCGAGCTCGAACACATCGTCGTAGTCCGCATCCTCCGGCGAGGCGATGCTCTTCCAGTACTCGACCGCCCGCTGGTAGCTTTCACCCTGCGGGGCGTAACGGCGGCCTTTAACATACTCGTATGTGGTCTCGTCCGGGCTGACATACCCCACGCGCGCGCCGCCCTCAATACTCATGTTGCAGATCGTCATCCGCTCTTCCATCGAGAGCGCCCGAACGGCCTCGCCGGCGTATTCGTAGGCGTAGCCGATTCCGCCGTGTACGCCGAGCGAGGCGATGATCTTGAGAATGATATCCTTGGCATAGACTCCACGGCTGAGAGAGCCGGAGACGTCGATCTTGCGCACCTTGGGCCGACTGATAGCCATACACTGGGTGGCAAGAACATCACGAATCTGTGACGTACCGATCCCGAAGCCGATCGAGCCGAAGGCACCGTGGGTGGAGGTGTGCGAATCACCGCAGGCGATCGTCATGCCCGGCTGGGTGAGCCCAAGCTCAGGCCCGATGATGTGAACAATTCCCTGGTGCTCGGTATGCAGGCCGAAGAACTCGATGCCGTGCTCGGCGGTGTTGCGTTCGAGCGCCTGCATCATCTCTTCAGCAAGCTGATCGCCGAACGGGCGATCCTGCGAGGCCGTCGGCACGATGTGATCCACCGTAGCGAACGTCCTGTCAGGGTACAGGACCTTCAGCCCGCGTTCGCGCAGCATGTCGAACGCTTGCGGCGAGGTCACCTCGTGTATCATATGCAGGCCGATGAACAGCTGGTCCTGCCCCGACTCCAGCCGCTTCACCTTGTGCAGATCCCAGACCTTGTTGAACAGGTTCTCAGCCATGGTGTACTCCTACGCGATGATGTTCTGTTCGCCGTGCGGTCACGGCGTCATCTGTTCGCCGCGGGCCATGAGTACTTTCCCGGTGCGCATGATCTCAAGCACTCCGTAGCGCTCAAAAACCCGATTGGCGCCGTCGAGTTTTTCCGACTCGCCGGTGATCTGCAGTGTAATACTATGCTCGCTAATATCCAAGACTTCGCAGTTGAGAGAATGCGCAAGCTGCAGGACGTCTTTGCGCACCTCGGGCTCGCAGTTAAGCTTCATAAGCGCGAGCTCGCGCTGAAGGATGTTTTCACCGGTGCGGTCGGCAGCATGGACGACGTCGATCAGCTTGTTCAGCTGCTTGAGGATCTGGTCGAGCACCTGCTTGTCTCCGGTGGCAACGATGTTCATGGTGGAGAACGCCGGATCATTGGACGGCGAAACCACGAGGCTGTCGATATTGTATCCGCGGCGTGCAAACACGAGCGCGATGCGGATCAGCACCCCCGGTTTGTTGGCGACGAACAGGCTCAGCGTGTGCTTTTCCTCGGGGCTCACCTGCTGCTCATCGAGTTCCGGAGCTTTTGCGCTGGTCGGGATTGTCGTTGTCATTGCGTTTCCGTTTCCGTTGCTGTTACTCATAGCCTAGGTACTCCCTACCGGTTTTTCGAGTTTCGGTCGCGGGCTCTTGTCGCGAGCCGAAGGTTCGAGAATCATATCCCCCATTGAGGCGCCTGCCGGTATCATCGGGAAGACGTTGTCCTCCTTCTCCACCTCAACATCGATGATGCAGGGGCCGTCCTGATGCTCAAGCGCTGCTGAGACCAAACGGCGCACGTCGGCACTGCGGCGAATGCGGATGCCCTTGGCGCCGTAGCACTCAGCGAGCTTGACGAAATCGGGGTTACCCTCGAGATCCACGCCGGACAACCGGTTCTCATAGAAGAGATTCTGCCACTGGCGCACCATGCCGAGATATGCGTTGTTGATGATAATGATCTTGATCGGCAGCTTGTGCACCACCGCGGTTGACAACTCGGCCTGGGTCATCTGAAAGCCGCCGTCTCCGACGATCGAGAGCACCGTTGCCTCAGGGTGGGCGAACTGCGCGCCGACGGCCGCCGGGAACCCGAACCCCATGGTGCCGGCGCCTCCTGAAGAGAGCCAGTGGTAGCGTTCGTCGGTGAGGTAATACTGCGCGGCCCACATCTGGTGCTGACCGACATCGGTGGTCACGAACGCCTTACCGTTGGTCTGCTTATAGAACTCATCGATCACGTGCTGGGCCTTCAACTTTCCGCTTTTGCGAAACTTCAGCGGATAGAGCTTCTTCCACTGGTCGATCTGGGCGAGCCATTCGCGCGTATCGCCGCGTTCTGCGATTGCGGCGAGCTCCTCAACGACGTTCTTGGCGTCGCCGTGAATGCAGCAGTGCATCTTGAGGGTCTTGTGAAACTCGGCTGAATCGATGTCGATATGGATCTTCTTGGCGTTAACACAGAACTTCTTTGGGTTGCCTACAATGCGGTCGTCCCAACGCGAGCCGATCGAGACGATTAGATCGCAGCCGTCGACCGCCTTGTTGGCATACGCGGTCCCGTGCATGCCGAGCATTCCCAGGCTGAGGGGGTGCGTTTCGGGAAAACACCCTTTGCCGAGCAGCGTATTGGTCACCGGGATCTGTAGCTTCTCGGCCAGATACGTGACGGCTTTGTTGGCGCCGGAGATAACCGCCCCGTGCCCGACCAACAATACCGGCCGCCTAGCTTCCTGCAGCATGCGCGCCGCCTTCTCGATGTCCTCGCGCGCGCCGTCGAGCGGAACGGAATAGCCCGGGAGGTGGAACTCCTCGTTGTAGTTGGGCTCGATTACCGCGCTCGAGACGTCTTTCGGCACGTCAATCAGGACCGGGCCGGGGCGACCGGTCTGTGCGATATGAAACGCCTCGCGCACAACCCGCGGTATATCGTTCGGATCCTTTAACAGGTACGAGTGCTTCACTACCGGATAAGAGATGCCGGACACATCCGCCTCCTGAAAGGCATCCAGGCCGAGGTTCCAGGTGGTCTGCTGCCCGCAGAACACGACCATCGGAACCGAGTCCATCTGAGCGGTCAGCAATCCGGTTATCGTGTTGGTTGCCCCCGGACCTGAGGTCACTAGAACCACTCCCGGTCGGCCGGTAGCGCGGGCAAACCCGTCGGCCATGTGCGTGGCACCCTGCTCGTGCCGTGACAGGATCAGTTTTACCGGTGAATCGACGAGGGCGTCGAAAATTGGAATCGCCGCGCCCCCGGGCAGGCCGAATATATACTCAACGCCCTGTTGTTGAATCAGGTCGACAATGACTTCGGCACCGGTCTTTTTTGTGTTTTCCATATACAAAGCCTCCCTCTGTGATGCTTTGGCCCTCAAAGTTTCGGCTATAGTAGTGAACAAATCGGGATATGGTCAAGAACTTGTGGCAAATTCGTCGCGAATTTCGTAATACAAATTTCCTATAGCGGTGCTTGCGTCTGCAACTGTGTTCTTTCGGCGTGAATTTGGACTCAAAGAGGTGCCTAAAGGCCGGTTTTGGGCTGCGTATTCGGCATTTTGCCCTGGATTTTGAAGATGGTGTATGGCAAGAACGAAAAAAGGCCTCAGAACTCGGGTTGAATCCTGAAGCCTCGTGTTTTTCGGCTGCAACACATGGCTGCAACCATCCTCGATGAGATCAGAGTTTGCTATTCAGTCGGTAGCGCCTCGGTTCCTGCTGCTCCCGGGCCGAGCATCTGCTCGAGCTCGTCGTCGGTTGCGTCGCGTATCGAGATCACTTCGATCTCGAAGGTGAGGTCTTCCCCGGCCAGCGGATGGTTGAAGTCGATCATGACGTTCTGTTCGTCGAACTCCACGACCGTTACGATCATCGGCCCTTGTGGCGACTGGCCCATCAGCTGCATGCCTTCCTCGAGCTCTATCTCAGGATCGATCTGGCTGCGCGGGATTTCCTGGAGCTGCTGGTCGTCGTGTGGACCATAGGCATCCTCAGCCAGGACCTCGATTGTGGCCTTCTCGCCGATAGCCATGCCCTCCATGCCTTCTTCAAGGCCGGGGATCAGCATGCCGACGCCGTACACGAATTCCAACGGCGCGTCCTCGTCCGAGCTATCGAACACCGTTCCGTCGGCCAGCTTGCCTTCGTAATGGACTTCCACCACTTTGTTGGGAGCAACTACGATCTCAGGTTCTTCCGGCTCGCTGGAGCCGCCGGCGAAGGCCGGTGCCGCAATCACTAAGGCGGCAATCACGCCGATAATGACTTTTCGCATGGAAAATTTTCCTCCGTTTAGGTGACTGTAGACTGCCGGGCCGCGCCTGTCAACGCGGCCACGAGAAACCGCATATCGCAGCCGGCAAGCTTTTTCCGAAACCGGCGGCTATGATGTATCTTGAACGCAAATCCTTTGGTATATTGCACGGGTAATTCAGCCGATAGCGGGGGAGTATGAAGAAACGTGTTTGTGTCGTCGGAGGTGGGTTCGGCGGCCTTACCACCGCAGCGTACTTAGCGCATAGCGGTCATGATGTAACGTTGGTTGAGAAGAACGCGGAGCTCGGCGGGCGCGCCCGGTCGTGGCGCACGAACGGGTTTGTGTTCGATTTAGGGCCTTCATGGTATCTCATGCCGGAAGTCTTTGAGCGCTTCTTTGGCGATCTCGGGCGGCAGCGTGAACAGTATTACGGGCTTAGACAGCTCGATCCGTCCTATCGCGTGTTCTTTGAAAAGAACGACCCGGTGACGGTAACGCCGCGAATTGCAGAGAGTGAGGCCTTGTTCGAAAGCTTTGAGCCCGGCGGCGGGGGGCGGCTGCGCGAATATCTTCAAGCAGCGAAATATAAGTACGACGTGGCGGTCGGTGAGTTTCTGTACCGTGAGTACCGCAGTATTTTTCAGTTCTTCAACCGCCGACTTCTGACCGAGGGGCTGAAGCTGAACGTCTTTTCGAGCCTCGACCGGTTCGTCGGGCGCCACTTCAAGGACGAACGCGCACGCCAAATTCTGCAGTACGCAATGGTGTTTCTCGGTACCAGTCCGGAGCAGGCGCCCGCGCTGTACTCGATTATGTCGCACCTGGACCTCACGCAGGGCGTCTGGTTTCCCAAGGGAGGCATGGCAGCGATGGTGGCGGGCCTGGAGCGCCTGCTCGGAGACCTCGGGGTGACGGTGCGCACGGCACAGCCTGCGCGTGAAATCCTCGTCAGGAACGGCCGCGCGGCCGGTGTGCGAACCGACGAGGGGACGATTGACGCCGACGCAGTGGTTGTGAACGCCGACTATGCCCACGCCGAGCTGGACCTGCTGGCGCCGGAGTATCGTAGCTATTCGGCTCGGTACTGGAGCAGGCGGGTGCTCGCGCCCACGATGCTGATCGTCTACCTCGGCTACGACCACAAATTGAACAACGTGGCACACCACAACCTGTACTTTTCGCAACCATGGAAGCCGCATTTCGACGCCATCTTTGAGCGGCCGCAATGGCCGGAACACCCTTCGTATTACGTCAGCTGCGCGTCCTATGACGATCCCGAGGTAGCCGCGCCGGGACACGAGAATGTATTTTTTCTAGTGCCGGTTTCCCCGCACCTGGAGGATTCGGACGCAATTCGCGAACGAGTCGTCCAACGGGTTATGGACCATTTCGGCTCGATCTCGGGTAACGACATGAATCGCGGCATTCTCGTGAAGCGAATTTACTCGCATCGCGACTTCAAGTCCGATTACAACGCCTATCAGGGGACCTCGCTGGGACTCGCTCACACCCTGTTCCAGACCGCCGTGTTTCGGCCGCAGATGCGCAGCCGCAAGGTACGCGGACTGTTCTACAACGGGCAGTATACGCATCCCGGTGTCGGGGTTCCGATGACCTTCATCGGCTCACGCATCGTGCGGGACATTGTCGCCCAGGAGCTTGCATGAATCTCTCCCTACTGCGCTGTCACGCCTTCAGACGAGGAAATCGCACGCTTTTCAACTCGCGACTGTTTTTCTCGGGGGAGGTGCGGCATGACATGCGGGTGGTATGCGAGTTCGCGCGTACCGCGGCCGGTCATCAGGATAGCGGTCCTCACCGGCGCGAGGAGCTCGCCGGGTTCAGGGAGCGCTACGAAACCGCGCGCCGCGGGCACCCCACCGGTGACGAGCTCATCGAGGCGTTCTGCGAGCTCGAACAACGACGCGGATTTCGCTACAGCTGGACAGACGCGCTGCTGCATTCGGCGGAGCTCGAGCTCGACAAGTCCGTCTATTACACGATCGATGAAAGCTTAGAGTACCTCTACGGCGCTGGGGACGTCATAGGGCTGTACATCGCAGCGATCCTCAGGCTTCCGCCTGAAGCGCAGCGCCCGGCGCAGATGCTCGGACGAGCGATGGAGTACCTCGGCTTAATCAGGGATCTCGAAGAACACAACTCGTTTGGGCGTTGTTATCTGCCGATCGGTGAAACGACGCTCGCGAATCTCGAGTATCCAACGGTGGTTGAGGACGCGCCTGAGTTCATGCGGTACCTGAATGCACAGCTCGAACGCTACCATCAATGGCGCCGCGAGGCGGAGGGACTGTACCGATTCATGGCAAAGCGCACGCTCGTTCCCATCAAGACTGCGGCGGATATGCACGCCTGGACCGCGCGCCGGATAGAGCTCAATCCCTTTGTGGTGTACGAGCGCAGAGTCGAACCGTCGCGTTTGCGGGTGGCGTGGGCTGCGCTTCGCAATATGCTGCGTCCGGCGGGGCGTCTCGACCGGGAACCGCAGGCCGCACAGCACTAGTTTCGAGAGAGGGAGATATGATTCAACAGTACGTGGCCGCGCAGCGGGAGGCAATCCGCCGCGAGTTGCAGCAGTATCTGCAGGAGTCCGCTTCGTGGCTCGCGGATGTAAACGATTTCGGCCCGGAGGTGGCGGGGCTCCTCGATGAGTTCAGCTCACGCGGTAAAATGGTGC
>PUNW01000077.1 GCA_003552665.1 Spirochaetaceae bacterium
AACAGCTTCCGAAGGAAGCTCAGATCTTTCACAATCGATGCTCCTCCGCCAGCGCTCGCAAAACGGTTTCCTGCAATTGTAACATCGGATGCTCCGGTGAGCTATCCGGGTGCGTGTATCCGGCGAGATGCAGGATACCGTGGACGACGACGCGCTTCAGTTCGTGCTCGAAACTCTCGCCGAACTCGTCCGCGTTAGCAGCGACTGCAGCCAACGAAACCACGATATCTCCGGCGGCCCACGGTCCGGACGCCGGCGGGCCGTTACCCCCCTCCTGTTGCCCGAACGACAAAACGTCGGTAGGCTCGTCCTTGCCCCGGTATTCCCGGTTCAGGCGCTGAATGAAGGCGTTGTCGCTCAGGACGATAGACAGCTCCCAGTTGTGGTGACCGAGGTGTTCGAGCACTGCGTGCACAAACCGCTCAAGCTTCGCCACCCAACCCGGAGGCTCAATATCCTCGCAGCTGATATCAACGGAGCTCATGGGGCATTCTGCTCTGTCTCGGATTCGTAGGCGGTCACGATCTTCTGTACCAGCGGGTTGCGCTGCACATCGGCCGCCGTGAAGTAGGTGAACCGAATCTCCGGGATGGTGCGAAGAACCTGTGCGGCATGCAAGAGGCCCGATTGCCGCCGTTTCGGCAGGTCTATCTGCGTCACATCGCCGGTGATAACGGCCTGCGAGTTCTCGCCGATACGCGTGAGGAACATCTTCATCTGCTCGCGGGTGGTATTCTGCGCCTCGTCGAGAATGACGAAACAGTTATTGAGACTCCGGCCGCGCATGTAAGCAAGCGGTGCCACCTCGAGCATGTTGCCGGACTCCAGCTTCTGTACCAGCTCGCCGGAGACAAGATCCTCCATCGCATCGAACAACGGTTTCAGGTACGGGTTGATCTTCTGCGTGAAGTCTCCCGGCAGAAACCCGAGACTCTCGCCCGCCTCGACAACCGGGCGGGTTAACACAAGCTTGCGCTTCTGTCGACCAAGCACTTCGCGCAAGGCGTAGGCAACCGCGAGGTAGGTCTTCCCGGTTCCTGCCGGCCCGATCCCGAACACCATGTCGTGCCGTTCCATTGCGCGGATATACTCGGCCTGCGTTATGGTGCGCGGGAACACCGGTTTGCTCGACACCGACAGCTCGATAGCGGCCTGGCGCAGGAGATCTGCTTTGTGCTCTTCGCGATTAATCACTGCTGAATGGATGGCCCGAATGAGGTCTGGAACCGGTGTCTCGCCCCGCCGGATGTGTGCCTCAAGCTCCTCCACGAGGCGGACGAGTATCCGTTTCGTTTCCTCGTCCCCGCTTTCGAGCAGAAGCTCGTTACCACGCGTGACGATGCGAGTACCGAGCAATTCCTCGATAATCACGAGGTTGCGGTCGTGCACCCCGCAGACCTCGCCCAACAATGACTGGCTTTCCAGAACTACCGTAGCGTTATGCGTCAAGCGTTCTCCCCACTGATCTAGTAAAAGTATAGAGCGCCCGTGATTTCGTGGTCAAGTCTAGTTCTCAAACTGCCACTCGCCGTCGTCATAATCTACCGCGCCCCGAACCTCCGGGATAGGCCGCCATACGAGGAAGGCCGCAAACTCGCTTACCCATTCGTAGCGGCGCTCAGGTCCAATGCCGCGCAGCTGCGGCGAGCCTGAGTACCGTAAGGTAAGCACCCAGTCGTCCAGATCCATGATCGCCTCCACCCGCAAGCGTTCCAGGTTGAAGAACGACGCTTCCCGGTCCTCACGGTCAAAGAAGTTGAACGACCGTGCCAGATCGGCGAACGGATTGCGCGGCTCACGGTCCGCGCGTTCAGCGAGCGCAGGTACATACTGATACACAACCGTGTTTCGGGTCAACGATGAGAACCTCAGATCGAGAAACCGGTAGACATCAAAACGCAGCCCGACCTCGATGTCGAAGCTACTCTCGGTGAACCGCAAAAAATCCATCTCCAGGTCGGAGCGCAGATCAAGGCCCCAGCGCACGCGGTTGCGCCAGTACGGGTCGCTTTCATGATCGAGCCGCACCCCGAGCGTAGCACTTTCGGGCCGAAAGCGCCTGTCATCCCGCCGCTCATAGGGGTCGCCCTCGGCATCAGGGTCGAACCGGAAACTCTCGGTGGTGCGCGCCCGGAACACGCCGCGAAGCCACCATAGCCTGAGGGTAGTGACGCTCGAGGTGAGCTCCTCATCCTCGATGTTGTAGACCAGCCGCTCCTCGAGATCAGCCTGCGGGTGAAAGCGGTATCGCTGGCGCGCTATCAGCGGGTCCCATACGTAATCACCGGCCGCAGTCTCGCGAATGCCGGTCTGCAGATTCGTGGTCACCGGTCCGGTGATGGCGTTTGCCTCACCCTCGTAGCGCTCGAGCAACGGAGGCATGATCGCGCGCAGCGTAAGCGATTGCGTGGCGTTCCAGAGGCGCACACGCATGTTCAGACTGCTGCGATGACGCGTGATCAGGTCCTCGTCCCAGCCTAACCCTTCATCCCGGTACACCGGAGTACCGTCGGCTGCGAGCCGGTCGAACTCACGGCGGTGAACGATTGCACCGAGCTCGTACCGCAGATGCGATTCGCTCCAGCGTTCGATGTCCTGCAGCGGATAGGTCGCGGCATCGAGATTGTGCTCGGTACTGATGCGCGTGAAGCGATAGGCCTGCAGCTCAAGAGAATCCCGAGCGCTCTCTTCCAGTCGATCATCGTTGAATATGTTGCGATACCGAGCGTTCGTAACGATGCTGTTGTTGAGCACAAAGAGACGCCGCTGTACGTCGGCGCCGTAATTCAGCCGCAGCGTGTTCTCGCTCGTCAGACGGGAGTAGCGTAATGCGAAGTCAATGTCATCAGCTACATCCCAGTCTGCCGAATCCGTGAAGCTCTCCACCCGCAGACGCGGCGTGAGCGACCAGCTCGAGCGCAACCTCACCGGCGGCGCGAAATCAGGATCCGGTAGCGGCTCCGCCCCCGGTGGAGGGCGCAGATCACGCGATGTCAGCACACCCCGGTCGCGGCCGGCTCCCGGGTCGAGAAACAGGCCGTCGAGCTCGGATGCCACCTCCTGCCACGGAGGCCGCACCGGGTAGCGCGGGTCCGGCGCCTGGTCCGGGCTCGGGTCAGGCCGCGGCGGCTCGCTCGGTCTACCAAGATCGGTGTCCAGCAGAGTTCCGGCGAAGCGCATCGAGAGATTGGGCGTGGTCATGCGGTCCGGATAGAAAAACTCGCGCTCAGGACTTTCGTCGGCCTGCAGCACGCGGTCGTCCAACAGCCCCTCCGGAGTCGCTCTGCGCGACCAGAACAGAGAGCTGCTCAGCTCGGTCATAGATGCGGTAGTGAGGTATGGACGTGTCGCTGCCGTAGGGGCCGAATAACTGGCTCGCAGCCGCCACAGCAATGAGCTCATCACCGCCGGCCGGTCCTCCTCGATCTCACCGAGGCCGAGAAGCCCCATCCAGTCCATACGCTCGTCGCGCTGGTCGAAATCACGCCGAAAGAACGGGTCCGAGAGCAGGGTAAATGTGCCGGTTAGGGTGACGTCGGCCGGACGCAACCCGAAATCGGTTGCGAGCTCGTACCGAAACGGGAGCTCCAACCCCAGGAAACGCGACCGATTCCAGTCGCTTTGCGCGCGGCCGTCGACCTCGCGATACGGCGTGTAGAACCCGTCGGCGCGCTCATAGAGATGACGAGAGACGCCGATGCCGGTGCGAAACTCAAACTGGGAGAACGGCCCGATCTCGCCGAGCTCGCCCCGCACGGCAGCAAGACCGCCGAGCCGGGTGTAGTAATCCAGCAACACGCGCAGTGAACGATCTTCAGGCGTGTCGTCCGGCCGCCCGGTGGGACGGAGGAACAATCCGTCGCGTTCGAGCTCCTCACGTACCGGCCGTTCCTCGGGTTGCAGAAACGCCAGCGGCGTACGCCTGGGCTCGCGCCGGCCGATGAGATAGGTAGTAGTCTGCAGAAACCCGCCTTCGCGCGAGCGATACCCGATCGCCGGATTGAAGAACAGTCGGTCCCCCGGCATGAAGAGAAACGGCAGATAGAACACCGGCACGCGACCCACGTAGAGCGTACCGCCCCGTACGGCCCACTCACCCGGACCGAACACCCAGATCCGGCGCGCCTGCAGCCGGTAGTTGGGGGGGTCGGCTTCCGAAGACGTTATGACGCCGTCTTCGATAACAACCACGCCCTCGGGCGACCTCGTGATGTATGCTCCGCTGAAGCGGAACACCAGGTCTTCGCCTTCCACCCGCCGTGGCTGGCGCGACTGCCCCTCCAGAAATGCCCCGGACCAGTCTTCGAGATCGAAGCTCAGGCTCCGGCCCTCGAACACCTCAACAGAGTCCGGCCGCTCGATTCGATACTCCACACCGCGCGAGGCGGTCAGCAACTCCTCGGTCTGGTTGTAGACGACCTCCTCGGCGATAATCCAGTGCACCACACCGGTTTCCCGGTCCTCGGCTCTGAGCACTACCTCGCCGCGCAGGCGCACGTAGCGTTCGTCAGGCTCTTCCTCAGTGAAGAACTCGGTGTCGAGCGCCGATTCAATCGAGATATCAAGCTCGGCGGCGTGAAGGGCCCCACCGAGGCTCAACAGCACCGCGCAGACCAGCAGCCGAACCAACGTTCGTCCCGGTACCACTGCATCCATCAGTGCTCCTTGAGCAACGGACCGAGAAACCGGCCGGTATAAGAAGCGCCGCATGCGGCTATCTCTTCAGGCGTCCCGGTGACAACCACCTCACCGCCCTGTTCGCCGCCCTCGGGTCCCAAATCGATGATGTGATCGGCCCGCAGCAGCACTTCGAGGTTGTGTTCGATCACTACCACAGTGTTACCATTGTCGACCAGCGCCGAAAGCACCTCCAGAAGCTTGAGTACGTCGGCGTAGTGCAGACCGGTCGTAGGCTCATCGAGAATGTACACCGTACGCCCGGTGGAGCGTTTGGACAGCTCGAGCGCAAGCTTCACCCGTTGCGCCTCACCGCCGGAGAGCGTCAGCGCCGACTGCCCGAGGCACACGTAATCGAGCCCCACCGCCATCATGGTCTCGAGCCGCCGTCTGATCGCCGGCACATGCCGAAAGAACTCCCCTGCCTCCTCCACCGACATCTCGAGAACCTCATGGATATTCTTACCCTTATAGCGAATGTCGAGCGTCTCTTTGGTGAAGCGTTTGCCCTTGCACTGGTCGCAGGTCACATATACATCCGGCAGAAAATGCATCTCTATCTGGATAGTGCCGTTGCCCTGGCAATGCTCGCAGCGCCCTCCCTTCACATTGAACGAGAACCGCCCGGGCTTGTACCCGCGCGAGCGCGCCTCCGGCAGTGAGGAGAATAGGTCGCGAATCGGACCGTAGACACCCACGTAGGTGGCCGGATTGGAGCGCGGCGTTCGGCCGATTGGAGACTGATCTATATTGATGACCTTGTCGACAAGCTCCACCCCCTCGATTGCATCATACTCGCCCTCGCCCTCACTTCCGCGCCTGAGCCGGTTGCGCAAGGCCGGATACAGGATATTGCTGAGAAGCGTGGACTTTCCTGACCCGGACACGCCGCTGATCGCGATGAAAGCCCCCAGGGGGAAACGCACGTCGATGCTCTTGAGGTTGTTCGCGCGCGCGCCGCGCAGCACCAGGGCGTCGCCGTTGCCATTGCGGCGCTGCCGGGGGGCGGGGAGCGTCAAGGTCCCGCTCAGGTACCGTCCGGTGAGGCTTGCCTCATTCGCCAGAATCTCTTCGAGCGGCCCTGCAGCTACCAGGTATCCGCCGTGAACTCCGGCTCCCGGCCCGAGCTCAACGATGTAGTCGGCGCTGCGCAGCATCTGTTCGTCGTGCTCGACCACGATCAGGGTGTTTCCGAGATCACGAAGCCGCTTCAGCGTCTCGATCAGACGGGCGTTGTCGCGCTGATGCAGCCCGATCGTCGGCTCATCGAGAATGTACAGCACCCCGACAAGCGAGGATCCAATCTGAGTGGCCAGACGAATACGCTGCGCTTCGCCCCCGGAAAGCGTCCCTGCTTCGCGGTGCAGGTGCAGGTACTCGAGCCCGACGTTGATCAGGAACTGCAGCCTGTCTTTGATCTCCTTGAGAATCTGCTCGGCAATGACGCGCTCGGTCTCCCCAAACGGCATCGCTTCGAGCACATCGCGAACACGGCTGACCGAAAGCGCCGAGAGCTCGTGAATGCTGTACCCGTGCACCGTCACCGCCAACGCTTCCGGTCGCAGCCGCCGTCCTTCGCAGGCCGGGCACCGTTTGCGGCGCATGAACTGCTCGAGCCAGTCCTTGACTCCCTGGGATGTGGTTTCCAGATAGCGCCTTTTCAAATCGTTCAGGATGCCGCCGAACTGAGTCTGATACTCGAACCGGCCGGTACCGTCACGGTTGATGATCGACATCTCGATGGTCTCGTCGCCGCCGTGCAGCAGCTCCCACTGCGTGCGTTCAGGCAGTTCCTCCAACGGCTGATCGAGTGAGAACCCGTAGTGCTTGGCAAGCGACTCGAAGCGGCCGCGGTGCCAGGTTGAGCTCGGACGATACGGCACCACGCCGCCGGCGTTGAACGACTTCTTCCAATCCGGGATAATCAGGTCCGGCTCGAACTCCAGGCTCATCCCCAGACCGGAGCATTCGCTGCAGGCCCCATGCGGATTATTGAACGAGAACATCCGCGGCTGCAGCTCCGGAATACTGGTGCCGCAACGGTGACAGGAGTTCTTCTGCGAGAAGAACTGTTCACTGCTCCCGTATTCCTCGAAGCGTTGTACGATCACGAGCCCATCCGATACCTCGAGCGCGGTCTCTATCGAATCGGCTATGCGCTTGCGCTGATCGGGCCTCACCTTGACGCGGTCGATCACGATCTCGATGTCGTGTTCACGCGTCTTCGCCGGCCTGATCTCATCGTCGAGCAGGCAAACCTCGCCGTCAACCCGCACCCGTGCGAACCCGGCCTTGCGTGCATCATCGAGAACCTTTTGATGCTCGCCTTTGCGCCCGTGTACTACCGGCGCCAGAATAGCCACCCGTGTATCCGGCGGCAACGATACCACCGTGTCGATGATCTGATCGACCGATTGCTCCTGAATCTCGGTGCCGCACTGCGGGCAGTGTGGGATGCCGATACGCGCGTACAGCAGTCGGAGATAGTCGTAGATTTCGGTTACCGTGCCGACAGTGGAGCGGGGATTGCGCTGTGTCGTCTTTTGTTCGATCGCGATTGCCGGAGAGAGCCCTTCGACATAGTCGAGGTCCGGCTTGTCCAGGCGTCCGAGAAACTGACGCGCATAAGCGGACAACGACTCGACATAACGGCGTTGCCCCTCAGCGTACACGGTGTCGAAGGCCAACGACGACTTCCCCGATCCGGAAAGGCCCGAGATCACCGTCAGCGAGTCACGCGGGAAAGAGACATCGATGCTCTTGAGATTGTGTTCGCGAGCCCCTTTGACAACGATGCGTTTCATGATCGATTATCGCGCCACAGTACTCGATCCGGGGCTAATAATCAATCAGCGGCTCGAGCTCCGGGTCTTCAATTTGCTCCGCTGCTCGGATTCCCCATTCCCCGGCCGCCCGGCGCGCTGCGATTATGCCCCATACCTGTTGCGGGGTAGCCAACGAAGGGTCGTCGCCGTAGAGGGCCGATCCGAGGTAGTAGATGGTTCGATACAAGCCGGTCTCAGCGATGTACTCCTGCCATTCCCGCCGTCCTTCGACGCGTTCGAGGAGTTGGGAGACCGTGCGAAACTCATAGCCCGGATCGCGGCCAAGCTCAGTTTCTATTATCTCGGACAATATCTTGAGATTTGCGAATACCAGGTGGTCGAGCGCCCGGCCGTAATTGCCGGTCCGGAGGTAATGCTCGCCGAGCAGCGCGTGCGCCCGGCGAGCGAAGTCGTCGCGCTGACGATACAAAACCAGGAGCCGGTCGAGCCCTTCCTCGCGGATAACGCGCCGGTAGCCTTCGCGCTCACCGGCGTACTCCTCGGATACGAACCACTCGTCATCCTCAACGATCTCGAGCAACGCAAGCTCGTAGGCCCTGGGGTTCTCCTGCAGCCGGTACACCTCGGCCAGCCGGTACCAGAGCTGATACTCCTCTTCGGGTACCCGCAGTGCTCCGCGTTGTACGATTGCACGGCGGAACTGGCGTTCAGCGAGATTGAGCGAGCCCTCGACGAGATAGACTTCTCCGATAGCCGCCTCGGCTTCAGGAAAAGGACCTCCGCGCTCGATAGCGCGCCGAAACGCGCGCACCGCCTCGCCGAACTCGCCCTCACGCAGAGCTCTCTGTCCGCGCTCATAGGTTACCCATGCAGGCTCGTTCTCGGCGTACACGCGCACGCCTGGGGCTGCCGCCATTGCCAGCCCCAGTACCAGCGCGGCTGTCCGCATTGCCGCCTTCACCTCTCGCTCACCTCACTGTAGTAATATCGGAAAGCACCACCGAAAGTGAAGCCCCCCCCCCAAAAAAAACGGGGCGCAGCGTCGCGTCCTGTCGACCCCGCGCCCCGTGGTGTTGCGGCGCCCCGCAACCTCTGCGTCAAAGGATCGCGAGCAGGAACACCATGACGAACAACGCCACCGTCTCGACAATACCGAGCACCATGATGTAGTTACCGAACCCTTTACCGGTTTCCGCGAGCGCGTCCGAGGCAGCCGCACCGGCCCGCCCCTGGAAATACGCCGAGAAGCCCATGGCGATACCGCCGAACAATCCCGCTCCGAGGATAATGCCCGACTCAACGCCGGCTTCAACGGCGGGAAGCAAGCCCGCGTTCATCAGAATCAGCCCGTAGATGGTCTGCGTAAGCGGAGCACCCACAAACGCCACCAACATGAAGGGGGCCTGTCTATTTTGTACAAAGCACTTTTTCCAGGCGCCGACCGCCGCCAAACCTGCCGTCCCGGTCCCGGCAGCCGATCCCATTGCTGCGAACGCCAGTGCCGCGCCGACACCGATCAAGCCGTAATCCATTACTACCTCTCCTCTCTTCCCATTGAGAATTGTTTTTGAAACGGTCTATACGGAAAGCCACTCCATTCCATACCTAAATGACTCGAGAACTCCAACATATTCAAGCGTACGCCGTGCACGATCACCGCCAGGGCAGCCATCAGCAGGTTGAGGGTGTGCCCAATAAACAGAACTACCACCGCCGCCACGATTCCGATCACGCCGCCTACGCCGGCGCTCAGATCTCCGGCCATGTTGTTAAACGCATTCGCGATCTCTACCGTCGCCAAACCCACTGCGAACAGGCGAATATAGGAGATAATGTCCGAGAACGCGCTGATGCTGTCGAGGAAGTTCGGCAGAAAGTTCGCGAACCCTCTTCCCACACCCGCAACGAACGAAACTCCGTCTTCCTGCTGTGAACACAGGAACACCACCGCCAAACCGATCGCAACCATCCACAACGAGTGCGTCGGCACCGGAAACCGGTCTGGATCGATAACGAGCGCCAGGACCAGATAGAACAGCCCCAGGACAATCAGCAGCCAGCCGATCTCGGTGAACGCGCGCATGCGCGTCTTCAGCGCACCGTGAAACTTGCGGACGAAGTTCCACAGGTGTGCGATCGTCAGCTGCAGCGTACCGAGCACGAAACAGATCAGCTGGACGTTGTCGGCGCTCGCCGGATTCCAGGTGGAGATCGGTTCAATCACTAAGGCCGATAGCACCGGCAGCTCGGCAAACGGCTCGTAGCCGAACCAGTTGCCGGTAATCGTGCCCCAGATCACTGTGGCTGCGCTCAGCAACAGCAGCAGGACGTTGCCTTCCGAAACCTGCCCATACCGTTTCTTGCCGCGCCGGGCCGCCGCGAGCGCACCAGCGAACACGATCACCCCGTACCCGGCGTCGCTCAGAATCATCGCAAAGAAAACGGTGAAGAACACCAGAAACAACAGGCTGATATCGAGCTCGCGGTATCCGGGCACCGTAGCGATCAACTTGAATACCGGCTGTATGATGCGTACCGGTTTTGGATTCTTCACCAGCGTCGGCACCGAGTCATCAGGTCCCGGGTCGCGCACCATCAGTCCCCAACCCTCGCGCGCGGCGATCTTACGAAACCCTTTCACTTCCGGCTCCGGAATGAAGCCGGTGATGTATGCAACGCCGGCTTCGCCGGCCATTCCGGCGCGCACGCGCTCGAACTCGAGACGCTCGGATAGCAGCTGTGAGGCGCGCTTCAGGTGTTCCTCGTATGCTGCAATCGCACCGAACTCCCGGTCTATCTCGGCTATCTGCTCGGTCAGCTCCTCGCGCTGTCTCTGCAGCGCCTCGGTGCCGTCCTCGGGCAGCGGCACCGGTTCCGCCGCCGGCAGCTCAGATTCGTTGAACGCCACCGCCGCAAACCGCACCGCGTCCTTCGAGCGGCCTATCGCAAACGCATAGGGACACTCAAGCGCTTCGAACTCCTCAGGGTGTAGCTGATACAGTCGAATCCAGATCCCGTGCTGTTCGAGCTCGCGGATAGACTCGCTGTCCACCTCACCCCAGGGCTCGAGCCTGAGCAACTCGCGATCGATCTTATCACGCTGCTCGCGCAGCTCCCTCCGGCGTTCAGCCTCGGTGACGAGGCTCTCGGCCTGGCCGTACCCGGCTTCCCCGTCGGTATCCTCAGCCAGACGGGCCGCAATCTGCTGCGCTTCCGGCGAGTTCGCCGCCGCCGACTGTGCCTCGGTGCGCTCGTCCTCCGGAGGCAACAGCGCCCGGGCCCGCTCAATTGTGCCGATCCGCTCTTCAAGCGTCGCAACCTCGTCGCTCTGGACCGTACCGGTTTCGAGGTGCAGCACGCCTGCTTCGCGCATGCGTTCGACGGCGGCTTCGCGGTCCCTTTCCATGACCACGACCGCGAGCTTCTTCATTGGAACAATCATTGCTTCACCTTTGCCAGCTTGTTCTTGGAGATCTTGCCCCGCACGACCGCCGCAGTCTGTTGGTCCCCCAGGTAGATTTGGATCACCCGAATGTTCTCTTTGGTATCAGGGATCATCACCTTCTCAAAGAGGTTTACGCGCTGGGTGGTTATCCGCAGCTCCTCGGCCAGTAAGCGCTGCTGCTCACGCAGCACCTGAATCTCAGCATCAAAGGCGAGCAGCTCTTTCAGGCGCCTGATTGCCGCGTCTACCCACGGGGGATAGACGAACAGGTCATACGGGATCGCCTGGAACACAATGCGGTTAAAGACCGGTATGTCGATACCGGCGATGTTGCCGGTATCGGTCTCAAGCGTCTCCACCTTCACCAGATCCTCGAGCGCGAGGTTCTCGCCGAAGACTTCAACCCATTCCATGATCTCGTTATAGAGCTTTTCGCGCTCGGCGGACTTCCGGCGTTCCTCAGCTTCCACCTGCCGGATGACCATCTGCAGCTGCTGTTTCTTCAGCTGCAGGGTCGGCAGATAGCGTTCGAAACGCTTGAGCATGTCTTTCTGGCGCTTCAGCTCGTTCTTCGTGAGCTTGACCTTGGCCATCGCTTACGCTATCTCCTCTTTCCTCGGCCAGTACTGTTTCA
>PUNW01000083.1 GCA_003552665.1 Spirochaetaceae bacterium
CGTGAATCGTATGGACTGGTGATGCGGACCGGAACTCTGTCGACATAACCGCCGAACCTGATCTCGTGGGCTATCAACCATCCGGAAGAGCCGGGGCGAAACAGCCGGCTGGTTAGTCGATAGTGGCTCGTGAGCAGACGAGATACGATCCTCGAGATGAGCTGTCGAGACCATCGAGAGAGCCGCAGCCTGCCAGGTCGTGTTGACAGAGGTGCCTGCGACCTATGCACCCTCCTAGACACCCTCCGTCCCTGTGATCGTTGAGATTGCGGCGACCGCCATCCCTGAGCTCGCCGTCTGCGCGATCGCCGTTGAAGGCACGGGAGAGTGAATCTTTGCAGAAACTGGAAATAAGACTGACAGAACATCGATTTGTCTCATGTATCCTTGAGTCAAAGCTTGAGGGCAACACAAGCCCCTGAACGAACAGGAGGACGATATGAAGAAGCTTATTACACTCGGTATTATGGTGTCTGCTTTGGCATTGGTTTTCGCCGCGTGCGAGCCGGTAGATGAAGAGATGCTTGAAGAGGACCCGATGATGGAAGAGGAGATGAACGACTTCTAAACAGGCCTCTCAATCCGGTGTGTGCTTTCACGCGGCACACACCGATTACTTCGTTTCCTACCCGGCGTTCCCCACCGCCGGGTTTTTTGTGTGCGCCCTCCTGTGTGCTCGCTTGTCGGTCGTGTTGCTGCTACTCCTCAACGTCAAAAAACGTAACCTCGCCTGTCTCGATCGCGTACTCTGCACCCACTATCGTGAGCCGCCCTTCTTGAACGAGACCGGCCCGCACATCGGACTTGTTGGACAGGATCTCGACCGTTCTGCGAACGTTCTCCTGGACCGCGCGGTGAACCAGATCCCCGCGCCCAAGGTGTGCTGCCTGGTCTACAAGCGGCTCGACCGAGGGACGAATTATGTCCACCAGCAGCCGAATGTTCTCGGACTGTTCGCTGCTCGCTCCCGTAAGCGCATCGACGGTTGCCGCCACAGCTCCACATCGGGTGTGCCCCATCACCAACACCAGGGAGGTTCCGAAACGAGTTGCTGCGTACTCAATGCTCCCGATCTGTGATTCCGCCGCGATATTGCCCGCAACGCGAATAACGAACAGGTCACCCAGCCCCTGATCGAACACGATTTCGGCGGGCACCCGTGAGTCCGAGCACCCCAAGATGATCACAAATGGCGCCTGGTGGTCAATGAGAGCGGCAATGTGACTGTGCGCGATCAGTTCGTCCGTTCCATAGCCGTGGGCGACGAAGCGGCGATTCCCGTCACGGAGGCGTCTTAGCGCCTCAGATGCACTGACCATATCTATCCTGTCTCCTAAGCTTCGGGATTATAGCCGACCTGCGACAGACTAGTACAGGCTACGATGTCCCCCTTTGGGACCGAGGCGGATGCTCTGTCGGCAGAGCACAGATTTCGGGGACGGAGCTCGAGACCTCGTGGTGCTCGAGAGCTGGGGCGAAAGGTAGGGCGCAAAACAGCGACAGGAGAGGTCGTCGCCACTTGAAAGAGCTGATGCAGCAGTTAGAATGGGCCCATGCGCGCGGTGATGTATTCCGCCTTTGGCGGCCGGATTGAGGTGCAGACGGTTCCTGACCCTGCTCCGTCCCCGAGTGGGGTAGTGGTTATGGTTGAAGCGACGGGTCTGTGTCGGAGCGACTGGCACGGCTGGATGGGACATGATCCGGATATCCGGCTTCCGCATATTCCCGGGCATGAACTCGCCGGCACGGTGGTCGCGTGCGGCGCGGCAGTGCGAAACTGGAAACCCGGCGATAAGGTGACGCTGCCGTTCGTCTGCGGCTGTGGCTATTGTCCGCAATGCGCCCGGGGGCATCAGCAGATATGCGACGATCAATTTCAGCCCGGCTTCACCGGTTGGGGGTCGTTCGCGGAGTATACCGCAATTGAGTATGCGGACAACAATCTCGTGAGACTGCCCGAGACGATGCCGTTCACGACAGCGGCCGCCCTCGGTTGTAGATTCGTCACTGCATTTCGGGCGCTCATAGATCGAGGACGGTTACGCTCAGGTGAATGGGTAGCGGTATTCGGCTGTGGTGGGGTGGGATTATCGGCAGTGATGATCGCGGCAGCAGCCGGGGCTCGAGTTATCGCTGTCGACGTCAAAGAGGAGTCGCTGAGTTGGGCGCGCAGAATTGGTGCGACGGAGACGGTTAACGCTGTCACGGTAGGCCTGACGGATAGCGCCCCGCAAGGCGGCACGGCAGACACTACCGATGATGGTACTCCGGCAGCGGGAGCGGTCGAGGCTGTACAAGAGCTCTCGGGGGGAGGAGTTCACCTGTCAGTTGACGCCCTCGGCAGGCCTGACACATGCCTTGGTTCAGTTCAGTCGCTCCGAAAGCAGGGGCGGCATCTGCAGGTTGGATTGCTACTCGCCGACGAGAGCCGACCGCCGATTCCTATGGACCGCGTGGTTGCCTGGGAGCTGGAGCTCCTCGGCTGCCATGGAATGCAAGCTCATCGCTATCCGGAGTTGTTTTCACTGATTGAAACCGGAGCAGTGGATCCCGGGCAGTTGCTCGGTCGCTCGATAACGCTGGATGAAGCGCCGGCAGCTCTTGCCGGCATGGATAGTTTCGAATATGACGGCATCACGATGATTCTCCCGCACGAAGAGGTAGAGCAGGTTGGGGGGAGGCATGGATGAGCAACGAGTAGATGAGTCAGGGTATTACCGATTCCCGTCGATCTCAGGGCGGACGCTTGTCTTTGCGGCCGACGACGACTTGTGGACCGTCCCGGTTGAGGGGGGAGTGGCTCGGCGTTTAACCACCGGCCTTGGTGGCTGTGCGTATCCGCGGTTTTCTCCGGACGGCAATTGGATTGCATTCAGCGGACAGGATGAGGGGCCGATGGAGGTGTACGTTATCCCTTCAGCGGGAGGAGTGCCCCGCCGTTTAACCTATCTGGGGACGAATGTGTTGGTTACCGGCTGGACGCCCGACGGACGAGTAGTTTTTGCCTCCAACGCGGGGCAACCGTTCGAACGGATGGTTACGTTGTTCGTTGTTTCGCCGGAGGACTGCTTGGTCGAACAACTGCCGTACGGGCCGGCGTTGACCGTCTCGTTCGGGCCGAGCGGGGGGACGGTGCTCGGCCGGTATGGAATGGTGACGCGTGAACCGGCTTACTGGAAACGGTATCGGGGAGGCACTGCCGGCGATATCTGGGTCGATCCTACGGGTGAGGGGACGTTTCGGCGCTTGATCAGCCTCCCCGGCAATCTCACGCACCCGCTCTGGCTGGGGGATCGCGTGTATTTCGCGTCCGATCATGAAGGTACCGGCAATCTCTATTCATGCCGCTCCGACGGCAGCGACCTTCGACGACATACGGCCCACCGAGACTACTACGTACGACACCCAACCACAGACGGAAAGAGCATCGTTTATCATGCCGGCGCCGACATCTACCATTTCCGACCGGCTGACGCGGGGACGGAGCACGAGCCGAAGGGCTCCGGAGGGCATGTCTCGCTAGTCCCGATCACGTACGCCAGCCCGCGAACACAGCGCAATCGCCGGTTTTTCGATGCCTCACAGTTTCTAGATGATTACGCGTTGCACCCTGACGGTCACCTGCTCGCGGCAGTTACTCGGGGTAAGGCATTCGTATTTGGGAACTGGGAGGGCCCGGTGGTGCAACTCGGGCAGGTTGATGGAGTTCGATATCGGTTCCCGCGCTGGCTGGCGGACCGCAGTAGGGTCGTGCTTGTTTCGGATGCCGACGGGGAGGAAGCGCTTGAGCTGCACAGCTTGGATGAGGTGGGATCGTTTCAACGTTTGGGCGAGGCCGAATTAGGTGTCTCTATCGGCAGCCCCCGGTTGGTCAAGCCCGCCCCGGTGGGAACCGCGATTGCCTTAAGCAATCACCGCAATGAGCTGATCATCATCGATCCCGACGATCCCGGCGCCAAGGTTCTCGATCGGAGTAGTTATCACGAAGTGATGGGGTTCGACTGGTCGCCCGACGGGCGCTGGATTGCGTATGCATGTTCACACGGCCCACAGACACTCGTGCTGAAGATATGCGAGCTCGAAAGCGGCGAAACACGTGAGGTTACCCGGCCCGGTCTTGCTGATGTTAGTCCCGCGTTCAGTTCAGATGGCCAATACCTTTACTTCATCGGGTATCGTGCCTTCAATCCGGTCATGGACGAGCTGCAGTTCGACCTCAGCTTTCCACGCGGCTCTAGACCGTACGTAATCACCCTCTCCCATGATGCTCCGTCCCCGTTTCTGCAGGTCCCGGAGCCACCGGGGACGGAGGGCCGCGGAAAGGGCCGGCGGGAGAAGGCGGCGGGGCCGGAAGGGGAAGCGACGGAACGGGAGCCGGATGCGGTTCAGGTTGACTTTGACGGGATAGCTGATCGGATCGAGCCTTTTCCCGTGAGTGAGCAGCGCTATCGTGCCGTCTATCCACTAAAAGACGACGACAAGATCATGTTCAGCTATTACCCGGTTGAAGGTATGCTTGATGAATCGCTGTTCTCGGATCCGAATGCAGAGGGCAAGACTGTGTTGCAGACCTTTGATTTCAGCACGCGTGAGACCGAAACACTCATCCAGGGATTCAATGAGCTGGTACTGTCGGGCGACCGGACAACGATGGCGTATCGAGCGGGACGACGTCTTCGCGTGCTCAAAGCCGGGGAGAAACCGGAGGAGACGAAGGCGCCGGACGAACCCGGGCGTAAGAATGGTTGGGTCGACTTCCGGCGCATAAAGGCTTCGGTGTTCCCGCCGGCTGAGTGGCGGCAGATGTATCGCCATGCGTGGCGCCTGCAGCGCGACCACTTCTGGCACGAGGAGCTGGCAGATGTGGACTGGAACGAGGTGTATCAACGGTACCTCCCGTTGCTCGACCGCATCGGGACCCGAGCTGAGTTTTCCGATCTCATGTGGGAAATGCAAGGTGAGCTCGGAACTTCCCATGCCTATGAGATCGGTGGTGATTATCGAAAGCCGCCGAACTATCGGATCGGTTGCTTGGGGGCAGAGTTTCGCTGGAACGATGCGCGCGCGCTCTGGCAGATCCAGCGGATTGTTCAGGGCGACTGTTCGGAGGTCCGTACGCGTTCGCCACTGTTGAGCCCGGGAGTAAACGCGAACGAAGGTGAGTGTGTGGTGGCGATCGACGGGCGGGCGTTATCGAGAGATTTTTCTCCAGCGCAGGCGCTTGTGAACAAAGCCGATGCCGAGATTGCGTTAATCCTTGCCGATGAAACAGGCCAGGAGCGGCGCACGGTGCGAGTGCGGACTCTGAGCGAAGAGCTTCCATTGCGCTATTACGAATGGGTGGAAACCAATCGGCGATTCGTACACGAGCGCACAAACGGACGGGCCGGTTACATCCACATACCCGATATGGGGCCCCGAGGCTATGCAGAGTTCCATCGCGCGTATCTGCGTGAGATCGAACGCGATGGGTTGGTGGTCGACGTCCGTTTCAATCGCGGTGGGTTCGTCTCGGCGTTACTGTTGGAGAAACTGGCACGCAAGCGACAGGCGTTCATCAAAACGCGTTGGTTCGGAGTACTACCCTGGCCTGAGAACTCTCCGCCGGGACCGATGGCCGTGCTCACCAATGAGTGGGCCGGTAGCGACGGGGACATTTTCTCCCACATGGTCAAGCTGCTGGGACTGGGGCCGCTGATCGGCAAACGCACCTGGGGCGGCGTGGTCGGGATATGGCCCCGCGAACGGCTGGTTGATCGTGGAGTGACGACGCAGCCGGAGTTCTCATTTTGGTTTGTTGATCGCGGCTGGAGTGTCGAGAATTACGGAACCGATCCTGATATTGAGGTGGAAGTTCCTCCTCAGGACTACGCCCGAGGTGTCGATCCACAGCTTGAACGCGGTGTCATGGAGCTGCAGCGAATTATGACGACCGATCCCGGCGTACAACCAAGGTTTGAAGCACCGCCGAGTCGTGCCGCGCCGCGCCTTGCGGCAGAACCGGACGGACCGGAGAGGACGAGCAACTAGAAAAACACGGTTAACCCGGCGGTTCGAACGCGGATTCTGCGGCAGGCAGCTGTTGAGAGTTCTTAGCCATGCTGTGAGCTCGCAGTACGTGGCCGAAACTGCGTGTATTTCGGGAGAAGCCCAGGGCAGGTGTCCGGTGGAGGCTCGGGCGTCGGGCGGCGTCCACGGCCCGCGAGCGCCTTTTCGCGCGCTACGCTGGAAACCGGATGCGGAACCGCGTGCCCTGTTCGCGCTCGATCTCGATCGTACCGTCAAGTTGCTCGACGAGCATACCAATGAGCTGCATGCCGAAGCCGGCATGGTCGCCCAGGTCGATCGCCTCGGGCAAACCCACCCCGTTGTCCCGATACTCGAGCTCGACCGTCCCGTCTATCAGGGTGGCGCTGACTGCAATAGTCCCTGTACCGCCCTCCGGAAACGCGTGCTTCATCGAGTTCGTCACCATCTCGCTCAACATGATCCCGAGCGCTGACACATTTCCGGCAGTTAGGACGATGTCTTCCACCTGAACGTCGGCTCGTATGGGGACGGAGGGATGCAAAGAGGGATTGAATACTGCGACGATTTCATCGACCAGCTGCGGTATATACTCTCGTATGCTGAGCTCACGGCACTTCTCGGATCGATAGAGCTTGTCGTACAGGATCATCATCCCGTGCGAACGGCCGGCGGCCTCATTCAGCGCGCGCCGGCTACTCGGGTCTCGCTGCTCCGCGGCCTGCAACGAGAGCATGCTCGCAATCGCTCCCATATTGTTCTTGAGGCGATGGTGGGTCTCTTTGAGAAGCAGCTCCTGGCGCTTGAGCAACTCGGAGAGTCGCTCCTGCGCATGCTTGTGTTCTGTGGTGTCGCGGATCACCAACAACACCCTGGCGGCTTCGCCGCCGCAAGCGCTCCCTGGGGGGACGCCGGCGGAATCTGCGATAGCTGCCTCACCAGCGCCGGAACACCCGGACGAATTAGCCCCTTGTATCACTTGACCCGGTTGACCCGACACAGGATGGCCCGCCAAGGGGTGGTTCTCCACGGGATGGCCCATCGCAAGTTGGCTTTCCACAGGCACGGCTCTCGCAGGGTTCCTTTTCCCGGCCCCCATCGCAGCGCTGTGGGCTTCGAACCAGCGATATCCGGCCGGCACCTCGAGCTCATACTCGACTATCTGGGATGATCCCGTCTTGAGCGTCTTGAGTACGATGTTATGAAGCAATTGTGCTTGTTTGAGCGGCAGGACCTCGTGCAATAGGCGCCCTTCGAGCTCAGCCGCCGGCCGGTAAAGTAGATCCTCGTTCTGGCTCAGAACTTCGATGTACCGACCGTCTTGATCCAGGACGAGACATAGGTCCGGTAGCGCATCGACGAATGCGGTCAGGCGTGCCTCGCTCTCACGCAGCGCATTCTCTGCCTGGCGGTGTGAAGTGATGTCGATGGCGTAGACGCGGACGCGCCCGTAGCTGTCCTTATAGCCCGGCGCAACCGACCAGTACAACTCCAGGTATAGAGGTTCGCCTGATGGACCAACGAGTTTCTGTTCGGTTATAAGCTCGGTCGTACCCTCGGCGATCGCTATCAGTTCGCTGGTGAAACTCCTGAGCGAATCCGGACCGAAAGCTCTGGTAACACGCGCGCACTCCTCCTTGGATGCTCCGAACAGCTCCAACGTGGTGCGGTTGACATCGATAACGCGAACCTCTGCGGCGAGGTCGTACACGAGCTGCGGGCGTGACGCAAGGTACCTACGCAAGTCCCCAGTGTTCTCGGCCTTAATGCGGTCGATGCGTTGTTTAACCGCGCTGAAATCCTGCTCCCAAATCGCAATCGGAGCCGTCTCGAACAAACGACGATATTCACGCTCGCTCTCCAGGAGGGCCGCTTCGGCGCGCTTTCGCTCCGATATCGTCTGGTAGATCGCATAGGCATAGGTTTGACCGTTGATCTCCATTGGGGTACCGGTTATCGCCACATCAACCGGAATACCGTCTCTGCGCCGCCGGCAGGTTTCGAGGTACACATGCCGGCCCTTACGCAGCACATCCGTCCCAAGCCGAGCCGCTTCCTCCAGCCGCCCGGGAGGGGCTATGAGGTCGTTTATGGCGCGGCCAAGCGCTTCGGAAGCCTCGTAACCGAAGAGGCGTGTGAACTCCCGGTTGCATTCCACCACCTGTTCGTCCGAATCGACTACCGCTACCGCGAGGGGAGACTCGTTGAAGAGATGTTCGAAACGTTTCTTCTGCGCCGCGAGGTCGCGCTTCTCCTGCTTGCGCTCGGTAACATCACGCGCGGCCGCGTAGATGGTGTTACCCTGTGGTCGGGCGCGCCATTCGATCCACCGGTATGAGCCGTCGCCGCATTGCAGGCGGTTCTCGAAGGCCGTAATAGTTGTCTGCTGCTCAAGCTCTGCGAGTATCGTCAAGGTTGCCGTACGGTCGTCAGGGTGAACCAGAGAAAGCATTCGGTCGACGCCGATTTCGGAAAGGGGGTAACCGAGGACGTGCTCCCATTCGGGATTAACCCGCACGTAGCGACGATCGAGATCGAGAATACACACGAGGTCGAGGCTCAACTCGAAGTAGCGCTCGAGCTCCTGTTCTTTGGCTCTTTCGCGTCGGCGAGCTTCGAACAACCGAAACGCCATCTGCAGCGATGCCTCGAGGACGGTGGCAGCCGTATGTTTGACAACGTAGCCGTAGGAAGTGATGCGTTGTGTCCGCTGTACATACTCGGGTTCGGTATGCGACGAGAGGAATACAATCGGGAGGTCATGTCGCTCGAGAATGAGCTCAGCGGCTTCGGTCCCGTCGATGCCCGCACCGAGGTCTATGTCCATCAAAACGAGATCGATCGTTTTGTCCGCCGCAACAGCCTTGACGGCCTCCTCCCCGGTGGAAGCGGTCAGTACGCGGTAACCGAAGTTTTCGATAGTACGCTTCTGCGTTAAGGCGACGATCGACTCGTCCTCGACGAGTAGGATAGTCGGCTGTTGCTGGGCTTCCATTCATCCTTCCGTGGACCTGTGGTAGGAATGCGCGCCGGTATTCCTTTCAGAGTGGTGCGAAGCTTGTTGCGGCCGCGGCGCTCAGTTGATTGCGCCGGCAGCGTTTAGGCCGGCTGCAGCAGCGTTTTCACTGCGACACGGATCTGCGCGCGGATAATCGTTGCCAAACAATGAGTTCCGATTCACCGCGCAACAAGCTTCGCATCACTCCCTATTCCTTTTGCATCATTATCGGGCCGCTATTGCCGGGCGTCAAGTTTGCTTTCACGAGAGGGACGGAGGGTGGCGTTAAGGGTCAAGTTGACGCCCGAATCGGCCGTAAGGAGAGCGCGAGAGCTCAACAGAAACGGAGCGGCGTGAGTCTCATTTGATGCCCCAGTCCTCGGCAAGACCGCGAACATGCTCTAAATCGTTCCGTTCACGCAGCGTTGGCTCTTGGATAGTCTCGAGGTGTTCCAGCAGCTCGGAGAGCAGCCGGCGGGCCTCCTCGCGATCTGAGGCCGGTTCGAGGTCGACGGATCCTTCAAAGTGATACGAGCGTTCCAGTTCCGTTGCGGCCTCGCGATATCGCTGTGCCAACTCTGGATGGTTGGCGTCCCGTTCTTCCCGGTCCCAGTCTCGAGCCCACAGGCGTCGGGCCAGTCCACTGATCACGCTGTTGTAGCGGATCGGGAGCTCCCCGCTTTCATATGCTTCCTCATGCAGATCGTATGCTCGCCGGGCAAGCGAAACCGCGCGTTCATCGTCGCCAAAGGACAGAGGGGAACCGGGGAGCTCATCATAAAGCGTAGCCAGGACAAAATGAGCCTCGATATGTTCGTGATCGCGTTCGAGCGTGTCTTCGAGGTAGTCGCGCATAGTGCTCGCGCGAAAAAGAGAGCTCAGTACGCCGCGAATACGGCCGCCGAGGCCGATTGCGGCACCTCTCCAGAAGTAAGCGTCGGCCAGCTCCGAGTCGAGCTCGATCGCCTCAGCTGCGTAGTCTTCGGCATCATTAAGACGCGAACGGGCTTCGTTATCCTCCATCTTATCGGCGTGATAATGAAGCTCCACGTATCCCATCATGGCGCGGGCTTGGCGCTTGACTAAGCGAGCTTCGTCGGTATCGTTTAGATGCGGCTCGTGGAGGAGGCTTTCAGCTTGTTCGTATGCCTCCATGTGCTTGTCCTGGAAATGCAGCCGGTCGAGCTCATCGAGCTGATCAGATATCTCCGAGCCTCTTACGGCTTGCGTCACGGCTGCGATCAGAACTCCACACACCGCCGCGTGCTTCAGCAATCGCATGGTCCCTTCCGTTTGTACCAAATTTACGGCGGAAACACCTCATTATCAACCTAATTTCCCGGCAGAATTATACCTACACCGGCGGCGCAACGCCGAAGGCATGGTAGATGTCCCGCTGCCGCTTAGTCATCGGAAACAGGATCCGGCGGCCGTCGATCACCTGCGTGCGTAGCTTCTCCATCGTGCGGATCAGCTCCTTCATCGTCATGGTCTTGTAGAGCTTCTGCTCGAGCATTACCCGATGAACGTGTGAGCTCAAGATCAGCGCGATGAATCCGATGAATACCTTGCTCTCCATCGCCTGTTGCGAGTGTACGCGCAGGCGGTCGAGCCCCAGGCTGTGCTTAATCCGGTGAAACCCTTTCTCCACCACGTCCTTGTCGCGGTAGATCCGAATCGCCTCGGCGGCATCGCTGATGTGGTTACTCACCAGCACGAGCCAACCGGCGTGAGCCAGCTCCTCCGCCAGAACGTCTTCCCGGACGTTGACCGTGTAGCCGCTGTCGTGTTTCTCCGATTTGCGGATAATCAGATAGCGGTCAAATTGTTCTTTCAGTTTGCCGTTGCGCGGGTCTTTCTGCGCCTCTTGCACCAGCTGCCGAACCCGCCCGTAGAGGTTATTCTTCGTTGCCGTTGCCCGCACGTCGTTGTAGTACACGTGAACGTAGAGCTCGTGTTCGGTGCTCCACGAGCGCGTTTTGGTGACTCCCCGCAGCGTCTCGGCACCGTTTACGATGGTGGCGGCAAACCGGTCGATATCTTTTCGCTCGGAGTCAATCTGCTTTTTGGTGAACGACAGCGTCAGCGGCAGCGCCAGGAGGAACTGAAGGCGCCGTCGCAGCAGCATGTCGATGTTCTTCTTGCTCGAAAACCCCTTGTCCATCACAAGGAGGATCTGCTGGTACTCCTCGGGCGCTATCTGCGATACGGTGGTCTCGAGCGTGCTGAC
>PUNW01000359.1 GCA_003552665.1 Spirochaetaceae bacterium
CAAACGAGCGGCTGTGCTCGGCGAACGGCCGCCGAATCGGCATTCCACGCGCGTTGGAGTTCTGGCAGAGCCTGCCGTTCTGGCGCGCCTTCTGGAACGCGCTCGGATACGAGGTTGTGGTGTCACGCCCGAGCAGTTGGCAGCTGTATGAGACCGGCATCGCCTCGGTTCCGTCGGATACAGTCTGTTTTCCCGCCAAGCTTGCGCACGGCCACCTGCGCGACCTTGTGCGCAGCGGTGTCGACCGCATCTTCATGCCGATCGTCAACCGCATGCCGCCTGAGGACAAACGCACCTCCAGCGATCACGTATGCGCCGTACTGAAGGGCTACCCGATGGTGCTGGCGGCCGGCGACGAGCCTGAGGAGTGCTTCGGGATTCGGTTCGATCGGCCGTTGTTTCACTGGGTGGACGAGGCGGCGCGGCGCAGGCAGATCGCCGACTGGGCGCATCGCGAGCTCGGCATTGACGGCGAGCTCGCGGCCGCGGCAGCCGATGTCGCCCATACTGCCCAGGAGCGTTTCGAGCAGGAGCTTCGACGGCAGGGCTCGGACGTACTGCGGCAACTGGAAGGCAGCGACGAGTTTGCGGTGGTGCTCGCGGGGCGCCCGTACCATACCGACCGGCTCGTGAATCATGACCTGGCTAACTTCTTCGTCGATCAGGGTATTGCGGTTCTCACGATCGACAGTTTGCCGGGCCTGGATGCGGTTGATCTGAGCCCCACGCGTGCCGAGCTAACCGTCAATTACCATGTGCGCATGTTCGCGGCGGCTCTGCGGGTTGCAGAACACCCCAATCTCGAGCTCGTGCAGATCGTCAGCTTCGGCTGCGGTCACGACGCCATCATCACCGACGAAATCACGCGCCTGATGCAGGAGGCTTCCGACAAGACCCCGCTGGTGCTGAAGCTCGACGAAACCGAGGTCAGGGGGCCGCTTGCGATCCGTGTGCGTTCATTCATCGAAACCGTCACCGCGCGTCGGGTTGGGCGCGGGAGATCGGCGCGGCGCGGGGAGCCTGCACGGCGCGGGGAGCCTGCACGGCGCGCCCCGCATGATCCCTTTCCGGTCAAGTACCGCAGACGCGACCGGCGCGAGAAAGTCATCATGGCGCCGAACGTAACGCGCGCATTCGCAAAAGTCATCAGCGCGGCGATAGAGGCGGATGGGTATCGCGTCGTGCCGGTTCCGATGGCCGACCGGCGTGCTATAGAGCTCGGCAAGCGCTATGTCCACAACGATATGTGCTTCCCGGCTCAGGTTAATGTCGGTGAGATGTTGCGTGCACTGGAAACCGGTTTCGTGGAACCGGATCAGGCGGTCTGCGGTTTGGGCAAGGTACAGTGCGACTGCAGGCTCGCTCACTATGCAACGGTGGCGCGCAAAGCGCTGGATGAAGCCGGTTATGAGCAGGTGCCGATCATCACGACCGATGACGATACCAAGAACATGCATCCGGGGTTTAAGTTGAGCCCCATGTTTCAGCTGCGCATGGTATGGGCGCTGGCGATCATCGACACGCTCGAAGACCTTCGGCGCCGGGCGCGGCCGTACGAGCTTGTTCCCGGCAGCGTGGATGCGGTGTTCGATTCCGGGATTGACCGCATCGCCATGGAAATGAAGCGATCGGTGAGGCGGGCATTGCGGGCATTCGAAGGCGTAATTGACGATCTGGGCGAGCTTCCGCTGACTGAGGCGGCCGAACGCCCCAGAGTATTCATCATCGGTGAGTTCCTATTGAACTTTCATCCGACGAGTAACTTTCAGATCGAGCGCTATCTGGAAGCGAACGGTATGGAAGTGATCCTGCCGAATATCCTGGACTTATTCCGCCGGCTGTTTATGAAGACCAAGACCGAGCGGCGTGAGTTCTTCATTCGCCATTCCTTCATGGAAACCGCGCTCGCCGGTGTAGGTGAATGGCTTGTCGATTACGCGCTCGACAGAGTGGAAGCAATCGCCGCTCGCCACCCGCGCTACGAACGACGCGCGCGCCTTCCGGAGATCGCGCGTCACTCGGAGCACCTGGTGCACCACACCTTTACCGCCGGCGAGGGCTGGATGATCGCCGGCGACATTCTGCATTACGCAGCCAAGGGTGTGAAGTCCTTCCTGATTCTGCAGCCATTCGGCTGCCTTCCGAACCACGTTACCGGGCGCGGCATCATCAAAAAGCTGAAGCAGATCCACCCCGACGTTCAGATCCTGTGCCTCGATTACGACCCTGACACCAGCTTCGCCAATATCGAGAACCGGCTGCAGATGCTGATTCTGAACAACCGGCTGAAGGAGATCGACTCCGAAGCGGCGACGGAACCGCCCGCCGAGGTGCGCACCGAGGCGCGCACCGAAACGCGCGAGGAAACACCTGTAAAAACGTCCGCGGAAGCGCCGCAGTCGAGCCCGGTGCGAGGGGTGCTGAAATAGATCTCTTTCCATAACGGCCGCTTTTCTTATATAGTAAGCTGAGTCCGCCGGGTAGGTTCCCGTCCCGGCGCCTGTGATTGTGTTCTACCCGCACACACCAACACATAACGTCAAGGGTCTGTAGGAGGTCGTCTTGTTCAAAGCGGTAGATCCAAAAGTCAGTTTTCCCGATATGGAGGTCCAGATCCTCAAGCGCTGGGAAGAGGGCCGGGTGTTCGAACGTTCGGTGTCACAGCGCGAAGGGGCTCCTGAGTTTGTGTTCTATGACGGGCCTCCGTTTGCAACCGGGTTGCCGCATTTCGGTCACTTTGTTCCGGGTACAATCAAGGACGTAGTCCCGCGCTACCACACGATGCGCGGCAAAAAGGTTGAGCGGCGGTTCGGTTGGGACTGTCATGGCCTTCCGGTCGAGTACGAGATGGAGAAAGAGCTCGGTATCTCGGGCAAGCGGCAGATCGAGGAATACGGCGTCGGCAACTTCAACGAAGCGTGCCGCTCCATTGTGTTGCGCTACACCGAGGAGTGGCGCCGCATTGTGACGCGCTCGGGCCGCTGGGTGGATTTCGACAACGACTACAAGACGATGGAACCCGCCTATATGGAGACGATCTGGTGGATCGTCAAGCGGCTCTGGGAGCAGGATCTCCTCTACGAAGGCTACTATAGCCTCCCGTACTGCCCGCGCTGCTCGACAGCGCTTTCCAATTTCGAGCTCAATCTGGGCGGATACGAAGAGGTTCAGGACCCGGCAATCACGGTACGGTTCAAGCTCAACGAGCTGGAGAATGCCTATGCGCTCGCCTGGACCACGACGCCGTGGACGCTCCCCTCGAACCTGGGGCTGGCGTTTGGGCCGGAGGTTCAGTACGCGCGCGTGCGTGACGTTGCCGGCGGCGAGCACTATATTCTCGCCGAGGAGCGCATTGGTGACTACTATCGCAGCGAGGATGAGTACGAGATCGTGGAACGTATGGGCGGGGACACGCTCGGCGGTATGACCTACGAGCCGTTGTTCCCGTATTTCGCCGAGACAGGCGGCTCCGACGCCTTCCGCACGCACGTAGCCGAGTTTGTCACCACCGAAGAGGGAACCGGGATCGTGCATATCGCGCCGGGGTTCGGGGAAGACGACTACAATCTGCTCAAGGATCGCGATGTCGCGGTGATAACGCCGCTTGACGCCGAGGGGCAGTTCACCGCCGAGGTCAGCGACTTCGCGGGAATGTACGTCAAGGACGCCGACAAGCCGATCATCAAGAAGCTCAAGGAGGAGGGCAAGCTCGTAAAGCGCGATACCTACACGCACGCCTACCCGCACTGCTGGCGCTGCAAATCGCCGCTGATCTACCGGGCTATCGCGAGCTGGTTCGTGCGTGTCGAGCAGATCAAGCCGAAGATGCTCGCGGCCAACAGTAGCATCAACTGGGTACCGAGCCATCTGCGCGATGGTCGATTCGGCAACTGGTTGGAGAACGCGCGTGACTGGGCGATCTCACGCAATCGCTACTGGGGCAACCCGATGCCGATCTGGCGCTGCGACAGCTGTGACCGCGTTGAATGCATCGGCTCGCGCGAGGAGCTCGCCGAAAAGTCAGGTGTCTACCTGGAAGACCTCCACAAGCATTATGTCGACGAAGTGACCTACCCGTGCCCTCACGGCGACGGAACGATGCGCCGTATACCCGAGGTGCTCGATTGCTGGTTCGAGTCGGGCGCGATGCCCTACGCGCAGAATCACTACCCGTTTGAGAACAAGGAATGGTTTGAGTCACACTTCCCTGCGGAGTTCATCTCCGAGGGGCTGGACCAGACCCGCGGCTGGTTCTATACGCTGACCGTGTTGGCCGCCGCCCTGTTCGACTCGCCGGCATTCAAGAACGTCGTCGTCAATGGGCTTGTGCTTGCCGCTGACGGCAAAAAGATGAGCAAGAGCGAGCGCAACTATACCGACCCGCAGGATGTGATGACGCGCTACGGCGCTGATGCGCTGCGCGTGTTCCTGATGCATTCGGCGGTGGTGCGCGGCGAGGACCTGAAGTACTCCGACGAGGGGGTCAAGGAGGTTCTGAAGAACATCATCATTCCGCTGTGGAACTCCTATACGTTCTTCGTTACCTACGCCAATATCGACGGTATCCGGCCCGAAGCCCCGCCCTCCGACCCGCACAACCCGCTCGACCGCTGGATTCTGTCGGAATCCGAGAGGCTGGTCGGCGAGGTTATCGCCAATCTGGACGCCTACGATCTGCAGCATGCGATGGACCCCATCGTGGCGTTCATCGATCAGCTGAACAACTGGTACATCCGGCGCTCACGCCGGCGGTTCTGGCGCAGCGTGAACGACAATGACAAACGACAGGCATATCAGACGCTCTACAGCGTGTTGTTGACCCTCACGAAGGTGGCGGCACCGGTGATGCCGTTTATCACCGAGGAGATCTACGGCAACCTTCGTACCGACGCGATGCCGGACTCGGTTCATCTGTGCGATTATCCGGTTGCCGACGACAGTAAGCGCGACCTCAACCTGGAGCGCAAGATGGGCGCAACGCAGCGTGCGGTTCGCATGGGCCGGGCCCTCCGCAGCATGCATTCGCTGCGCAATCGCCAGCCGCTGAAAGCGATTCATCTGGTTACCAAGGATACCGAAGAGCGGAAGATACTGCGCGAAATGGAAGAGATCATTGCCGAAGAGCTCAATGTCAAGGACGTGGTGTTTCGCGAGAATGAGGAAGACCTGGTCGAGTATCAGGCAAAGCCCAACTATCGGGTGCTCGGAAAGACGCTCGGCAAGGATATGAAGGCGGCAGCCGAGAAGATCCAGACGCTTTCGGCGCCCGAGATCCAAAGCCTGCTCGAGGGAGCGGCGCTGCACCTCGAGATAAACGGCCGGACTATCGATTTGACCCACGACAGCGTGGTGATTCAGCGCACCGAGAAAGAAAACCTTAGGGTCCTTAACGAGGGTTCGCTCACCGTGGCGCTTGATCCCGAGATCACCGAGGAGCTGCGGCGTGAAGGACTGGTCCGGGATCTGGTGCGCGCGGTGCAGAACAAACGGAAGGCCGAAGGGCTTGAGGTGACCGATCGCATCAAGCTCTACCTGCACGCCGAAAACTCGGTACGCGAGGCGGTGGAGGCGTTAGAGGAATACCTTACGCGCGAGACGCTGGCGGTCGCGCTGGTGTGGGAGCGCCGTGATGACGCCGAAACGATCACGCTTGGTGATCAGGAGTGTACTGTTGCGTTGGAAAAAGCTACCTGAGCGCGGGCCGGCATGCCGGCGGAGGGCGTGCCGACGGAGGGCGCGCGGGCCGGTGGTGCTGCTGGTGGCGCTGCTGGTGCTGGTGGCCGGCGCCTGCGCAACACCGCCTGAGCCGGAACGCGGGGCGGAGCTCACCGCGTTTCTGCCGGAAGGGCAGACGCTGTATCTGGGATTGCGCGTGGCAGCGGCCGAAGCGTTGCTGGACCAGGTGGTTGCGTCGGCCGGTGTGGAATCGCGCCGCCTCGAGAGTCTGCTCGATCAGACGGACCAGATTGTGGCTTCATACGGACGCTCGGTCACCGGGGAGCCGCAGATGTTTTTTGTCGGCTCCGGCCGTTACGGGCCGCGGCGCGCGGGATTGTTCATGCGGCTCTCGCGGCGCTGGAGTCGCGAGAGTGCCGAGATCGACGGCGAGCGCTACGAGTACTGGCAGGACCGCGAGAGCGGCCTGCAGGTCAGTTTCCCGAATGCGACCACGATGCTGGCGGCAACCGAGAACCTTGCCGGAGGCATGGTGCCGCGCGACCGCGCCCGAGATCGCTTCCTTGCCCCACCGGAGATTATCGAGCAGTTCGACACCGGAGAGCTCTCGTTCTTCATGCCGAGCCCCACGCGCTGGCTCGAGGATCAAGTCGGCGCTCTGCCGTTTGAGCTGCCGATCCTCGACGTTCGCATGGCGTTTGACCGTGGTGAGAACGATGACGGCGAGCGAGATATTGTGGGGGATGTGCGGCTGCGAAGCGAACGCGATGCCCGCGCTTTCACGGTCGTGTTTCGGCTGATGGCGATGACGGTTGCGAGCGAGATCGGTTTTGACCGGCCCGATCTGTTGGAGCAGCTCTCGATCGAACGGCATGAAGACGTGGTGCGGTTCAGCGGGCTGCAGATCAGCGACGATCGCATGGGCCGGATGATCGGCGGGCTGCTCGCCGACAGCGCGGTGCAGGTAGCTGCGCCTGAGAGCGGTGGGCGGTTGAACCGGTGATGGAAGTTGCAATCGTCAACTACGAGGCGGGAAATCTGCGGAGCGTGGAAACCGCGCTCCGGCGGCTCGGGTACGAGTATCGCATCGCTACGCGCCCCGAAGAGGTGCTTCGCGCCGACAAGGTCTTGTTTCCCGGCGTGGGTGACGCCAGAGCCGTGATGGAGGTGCTCGAGCGCAGTGGCGTAGCGGCAGCGCTGCGCGAGCGGCACGCGGCCGGCGACCCGATTCTGGGTATCTGTGTAGGTGCGCAGGTCGTACTGGAGCGTTCTGAAGAAAACAGCGCGAGCTGTCTGGGGCTGGTCCCCGGGACGGCGCGGCGGTTGCCGGGTGGCGAAGGGCTGAAGGTTCCGCACATGGGCTGGAATCAGGTGCGGTACCGCGCAGACCACTGGCTGTTCGCCGGTATCCCGCAGGACACCTCGTTCTACTTCGTGCACTCTTATTATCCCGATCCTGCCGACCGTTCCACAGTGCTCGCGGAAACGGAGTACGGCGTACGCTTCGCATCCGGGTTGGAGTGTGACAACCTGACGGCGGTGCAGTTCCATCCGGAGAAGTCGGGCGAGTTCGGCCTGCGCTTGCTGTCGAACTTCCTCGCACACTGAGAAGGCGGGGCCGGGACCCCGGGATCGGACCGGGTTCTCAGTCCGGGCGCGGAGTAGCGGCCGGGAGGAGCGTGAGCGATGCTTGAGAAGCGGATTGTGGTTTGTCTGGATGTTCGTGACGGGAAGACCACCAAAGGCGTCAAGTTCAAAGGAAACGTCGATGTCGGTGACCCGGTCGAGATGGCGCGCAGGTATTACGAGGAAGGCGCCGACGAGCTGGTATTCTACGACATAACCGCCTCGGCCGAGCGGCGTGGTATCATGCGCGAGGTGGTTGAGCGCGTAGCGGCCGAGATCTTCGTCCCGTTTTGTGTGGGCGGCGGCATCGCGTCGGTCGAAGACATGCGCGCAATGCTGCTTGCCGGGGCGGAGAAGGTCAGCGTCAATACGCAGGCTGTGCTGAACCCCGAGATCATCGATCAGGGCGCGAAGGCGTTTGGCAATCAATGCGTGGTGCTGGGAGTTGACGCGCTCCGCGATGAGGCGATGCCGAGCGGATACCGCGTGGTGATTCACGGAGGGCGAACGGTGACGCAGCGCGACCTGCTGGACTGGGTGCGCGAGGCTGAGCAGCGCGGGGTGGGCGAAGTGGTATTGAACTCAATCGATGCCGACGGTACGCGTGACGGCTACGAGCTCACCTGTACACGGCTGGTTTCTGAAAACGTCAGCGTGCCGGTGGTCGCCTCCGGCGGGGCGGGCGTGAGCCGGCACCTGATCGAGGTCCTGCGCGACGGGCGCGCGGACGCGGCGTTGATCGCCTCGATGGTGCATTTCGGCGGCTACACGATCCCGCAGATCAAGGCAGATCTGGCCGCAGCCGGTATCCCGGTGCGCCGCAGGATCGGTCCCGACACCGGATGAGCGAGATATCCGTAATTCGCTCCGTAGTAGTAGATTAGCTTGCCCAGACGCCAAAACTGCAATATATTTGTGGCGTCACAGCGTGTAGGAGGTTCACCGAAGATGCCGAGTTATGACTATCGATGCAGCACCTGCGAGCATGAGTTTGAAGAGTTTCAGAGTATTTCGGCCGAACCGCTTGAGGTTTGTCCGAGTTGCGGTGAAGCTTCTCTCAAACGGCTTGTTGGTGGCGGAATTGGCATCATCTTCAAGGGCAGTGGGTTTTATGTAACCGATAACAAAGGTTCCAAGACGGGTGCTTCGAATGGAGGAAACGGCGCATCCTCGGGCAAGAGCGGGGACGCGGAGTCCGGCTCTAACGGCAACGGATCCTCCGGCGGGGAGCAGAAAGTCGGCTCCGGGCCAGCGAAGGAGAACAACTCGGAGTAATGGTAACGGCGAATACGCTTTGCTCCGGCGGCCGTTGGTAGTACTTTATGCATATATGGACGAAGACAAAGCGGCGGCACAGCGACAACTAACCGACTATGCTTCACGACTGAAGGTGTGCGGCCATCCACTGCGGCTGATGCTGCTGTGTCATATAGCTCGCCAGGGAGGGCCCTGCGTTTCCGAATTGTGGGAGTGTCTCGGGCAACCGCAGCCGGTAGTCTCGCAGCATCTTGCTGTTCTCAAGGAGAAAGGCATTGTCACCAGCGAGGTTCGGGGTAACAGGCGGATCTACTCAATCGTTGATCCCTTTGTGAAACGAATCGTGGCGAGTCTGGCCGAGGCCGTGGAGCTGCCCGAACCCGCGGGAACATCGCGCTCGGCCCGATCCGGATAGCGACTGCGGCGATGGACGCGCAGACTCTGCAGTACCGCTTTGGTGAGCACACCTCGGTTGTCCGCCTCGGCGAGAGGGAACTGTTGGGACAGTTCGCCGAGCGGACGGCGTTCGTCATCTGGGACGAGAACACCACCGACCATCTCGAGGCGCTGCACCACCTGCCGAACACGATTCTGCCGAGCGGAGAACGGGCGAAGTCACTCGCAACGGTGGAGCAACTGCTCGATTCCTTTGTTACTCACGCTCTGGAGCGCAACTCTACGGTGATTGCGGTCGGCGGTGGAGTAGTCTGCGATGTCGGCGCGCTGGCTGCTTCCCTCTACATGCGCGGGGTTCGTCTGGTGCTGGTACCGACGACGCTGCTCGCAATGGTGGATGCCGCACTCGGCGGAAAAACCGGAGTCAATTTTGCCGGCTACAAGAATCTCGTGGGCACGTTTTACCCGGCTGAGCAGGTACTGATCATCCCATCGGTGCTGCAGTCCCTTCCCCAGCGTGAGTATCTCGCAGGGCTTGCCGAGGTGATCAAAACGGCGATGCTCGGCGACCCGGAGCTCTTGGAGTTGCTCGAGCAGAACCCGGAGGCTACCCTGGAACGGCGTCCCGATGTCGTCAGAGAGCTTATCCTCCGCTCGGTGGCCGTGAAAGGGCTGATCGTGGAGCAGGATTTCACCGAGCGCGGCGGTCGTGAGTGGCTCAACCTCGGGCACACCTTCGCTCACGCCCTTGAATCGGTGTCGGGATTCGAGGGCTGGACGCACGGCGAAGCGGTAGCATGGGGAATGGCTCAGGCTCTGCGCTGCGGCGTCCGCGCCGGTATTACCGATGCAACCTATGCTGAACGCGCAATCGCGCTGCTGCGTCGCTACGGCTTCCGCTGCGAGCTGCCGGATCTAGCGGTTGATGCGCTCATCGACGCGATGCAGCGTGACAAGAAAAACCGCGCGGGCCGGATTCGGTTTGTGCTGCAGCGTCGCCCCGGAGAGACCGAGCTGCGCGAGCTCAGCCCCGAGCTGGTCCGAAGCGTACTGGCCACCCAGTCCTAGTCCATGGAGAAACCCTAAGAAGGAGGGATTGCATGGAGATTGGATTACCGAGGGAGATTGAGCGGCATGAGTACCGCGTTGGTCTCACCCCTCGGTGTGTGCGCGCCTACGTGAACCACGGACACAAGGTGTTCGTTCAATCGGGCGCCGGCGCAGGCAGCAGTTTTACGGATGAGATGTACAGGGAGAACGGCGCCGAGATTGTGGATACCGCCAAAGGGGTCTACGATCGCGCCCAGCTGATCGTCAAGATCAAGGGGCCGCTGCCTGAGGAATACGGCAACTTCAGAGAGGGGCATACCCTGTTCGCGTTTCTTCACCTCGCCGCCAATCGGGAGCTTACCAAGTTTCTGATAGAGCGGAAGGTCAACGCCGTCGCTTACGAAACCATCGAGCTTCCTGATGAATCGCTGCCGTGTCTGCGTCCGATGAGCGAGATTGGAGGGCGTCTCTCGGTCCAGGAAGGCGCAAAGTATCTGGAGAAGAGGTTCGGAGGCCGTGGTGTGCTGCTCGGGGGAAGGTTACGATTATCGGCGGCGGCACCGTTGGTACCAACGCCTGCAAGATTGCCTGCGGCATGGGAGCCGCCGTTACGGTACTGGATTTGCGGTCGCGGCAACTCGAGCACCTCGACGACATCTTCGGCAGCCGCATAACGACGCTCTACTCCACCGAGGGCAACCTGCTCCGCTGCCTGGAGGAGTCCGACCTTGTGATTGGCGCGGTCCTTATTCCGGGAGAGTCCGCTCCGCGGCTGATCAAGCGTGAGCATCTCGCGGTCATGAAGGAAGGCGCGGTGTTCGTCGACGTAGCCATCGATCAAGGCGGTATCGCCGAGACATCCAAGCCGACTACGCATGACGATCCCATCTTCATCGTTGACGGCGTTTCGCACTACTGTGTTCCCAACATGCCCGGTGCGGTCGCCAACACCTCGACTATGGCGCTCACGAGTGTCACCTTGCCGTACGGGCTCAATACGTACCAAGGTGGATGCGTGCATCCGGCAGTAGCACGCAGCTGTGGGGTCCCCTATACAGAGTTCAGGGCCTAGCCCTTCAGACGTCTGGTTTGCCGTCGCCGGAATCCGAGATTGCGTCGGTCACCAACGGCAGGGCCTCGGCTATCCGCTCCTTGGTTTCGGCTGCGGACGCCTGGAACAGCTCGCGGAGCCCGCTGGGGCTGGTAAAGAGAATAC
>PUNW01000141.1 GCA_003552665.1 Spirochaetaceae bacterium
CTCCAGGCCGTACGTGTTCTTCCTCAATCAGAACAGCTCGGACCTCTCCAAGAACGTTCTGAGCGAGGTTCGCCAGGTCATTGAGGGCTTCCTGAAACCGGTCCTGGATTTTTCGACGCAGTTGCTGATCGGTGTAAGTATCGTCAGTCTCCTGGTGGTGGTACATCCCCAGGCTGCCGTAGTGGTAGCCGGCAGTATGCTCGCGCTTTATGGGAGCATCTACGTTGTCGTGCGAAAGCGCCTCAAGACGCTGGGGCGGAAGCGTTTGGAGGCGAATCGTGAGCGCTACAAGAGCAGCATTGAGGCAATGTCCGGGATCAAGGATGTGAAGCTGCTCGGCAAAGAACGCTACTTCGTGGAGCGGTATGCGAAACCGTCGAAGAAAATGGCGCGCTATCAGATTCAGATCGCGCTGATCGGGAAGATTCCCAACTACGCTTTGAACGCGCTTGTAAACGGCGGAATCGTGCTTGCCATCACGCTGCTCCTCGCGTTCGCTGAGAACTTTGCAGCCTTGATTCCTGTGATCGGCGTCTACATTTTCGCCGGAAACCGCCTCCTGCCGGCTTTTAAACACCTTTTTTCGGACCTCGCGAAGGTGCGTTCTACGCAGCCGGTAGTGGAGCTGATGTTCCAGCATCTGCACACCGATGAAGTTCCTCCGCTCCCGGGCAAGCGTGCCTCTGAGCTCAACCGGCTGCCTTTTGACCAGTCCGTCCGTCTGGACGATCTGTGGTTCACCTACCCGGGCGCACAGGAACCGGTGGTGAAGGGCCTGGACCTCACCATTCCGAAGGACTCAACCGTAGGCTTTGTCGGCCCAACCGGGTGCGGTAAGACTACGCTCATCGATATCATCCTGGGACTGCTGCGGCCGACTGCCGGGCAAGTTCTGATCGACGGGGTGCCGTTGACTGAGCGCAACCTGCGCAACTGGCAGGGACAACTCGGTTATGTGCCGCAGTTTATCTATCTCAGCGACGACACCGTCACTCGCAATATCGCATTTGGTATCCCCGACGATGAGATTGACATGGCGGCAGTCCGCAATGCAGCGGATATTGCCAATTTAACCGAGTTCATCGAGCAGGAGCTGCCGCAGGGCTTTGAAACCTCGGTTGGAGAGCGGGGAATACGGTTTTCGGGCGGACAACGGCAACGTCTCGGCATAGCGCGCGCGTTGTACCACGACCCGGCGGTATTGGTGATGGATGAGGCTACGAGCGCGCTTGACGGGATGACCGAAAGCGTGATCATGGAAGCGATCTCACGCCTCACCGGTGACAAGACGATAATACTCATAGCGCACCGGCTAACGACCTTGGTGGACTGCGATGCAATTTACATGCTCGAGGGGGGGCGCATCGTCGCGCGTGGAAACTACCACGATCTGATCGCCTCAAACGAACGCTTCCAGCAAATGGCGCGCGCGGGGCAGTGACTTCCGGCCGCCGGTGGGCGCGCCATAATTGGCCCAACACCGGGCGCAGCTGCGGGCTGCCCGTGTGGGTGTCGAACTGCGTCTGCCGTACTGCGACTTCAGTGCGCGTAGCCGAGACGCGCGAGTCCTTCACTGAGCAGCGGATCGAGCTCGGCTCTGATCTCGTGAGGCACGGTCGGTCTGGTGCGTTTGCGCTGTCGCGGAGGACCTACCTCGGCGGGACTAAGGCGCTGCGGTATTCGGCAGAAATCGACTATGGTTTGAAGGTTCTGCAGCGGGTTTTGCAGGTAGTCTTCAAAGCGTACAGTGATGATTCCGGTGGGCTCGCTTGGAGCAGCGAGACCGGACGGTAGCCAGTCAGGCTCGGGTTGGAGTATGCCCGAGCAGCGCAGACCGAGCACCCAGAGCTGTGCGCAGCGCACGAGCAGCTCCTCGATGCTCAGGCTGTGGTAGCCATGGGCGCGGTATCTGTAGTATCGCCGCAGTTGGGCATGGACGCGTTTGGCATAGCGATATATGACCGGGGGCCCGTCGTGTGCTATATGGACGAAGAGAGCATCGGGGAACACGCGCCTTATGGCCGGAATGAGCCACAGGGTGCGCCCGCTGTCTGACAATACCCAGGACCTGCTCCGAAGCGTTGCAAGCGTTCTAAACGCGCTCTGCAGATATTGCGGCTGATCCCGCAGAAATCGGGAATACGCCGTAATAAGATAGGTTTGAGGCTCGTACCACAACGGTGGTATGTTGGCTTCGGAATGGTGCCAGGGATAGAGCCCCGGGAACCAGAGCGTATGGTTATACTCCTGGTCGAATGCGGCGATGTAATCGGCACAGAGCTCGCGTAGATGTGCGGCGACGGTTGACTTACCGCTTCCGAAGTAGCCGACGAACAGAACCGGTCGCATGTTGCGTTCGGATCCGCGTCGGAAGGTCAGGGGCCCCGCCGCCAGCCGTTGCATTACCGGTACCTGGGCCAGGCGTGCGCACAGCTTGTCGGCGAAGCGCGGGGTTTGACGCATGCGCAGTACCGTACAGTGAGAGTGAAGCTTATGCAACTGTTTGCTCATCTCGGCCTGCACAAGACCGGAACCACCTTCATGCAAAAGGCGGTGTTCCGACACTGGAGCGGCATCCACTATGTCGGCCGCGTCGCAGAGATGTTCCCGCACGCTCGTCCGCTGCTGTTCGGGACTGAGATTCCGCGTCTGAGGCAACGAATTCATACCCGCTGCAACGAGGGCGTAAACGCAGCGCAGTCCGAGCGCCTGATTGCCACGAATCGGTTGCCGTATCGGCTCTCGCGCCGAGGCGCGGCTAGGCGTCTGGTGAGGTTCTTTCACGGGATCGCGTATCGGGTTTCCGGTTTTTCTCGGGAGCCTCTTCAGCTTCCGACGTCCTACCGTGAGTTCATTGACGGCACTTATCGTGATGACTGGCAGGCCGTTGTCGATTTCGCAAAGCGATCACGGGGGCTTTCAGACCAGCAGCTACAGGTGATCAACGGGCGTGGGAAGAGGGTGAGCTGGTGAGGGTGTCTGAGTGAATGAGACGGTTCGCCCACCCTACGGGCACGCAGAAGGGCTCATGGACCACGCCCGGATCATTAAGCCGGTTGTTTCTCACGCGCTCAGTAGTCTGTGGCGACGTTTCGGCGGGAGCAACGACAACTCCACTTGGTTTCCGGTGCACCCGTCGCGCATTACCCATGCGCAGACCGGGCCGCCGCGGTGGCCTTTCAATCAACGTGGACGCATTGCCGAGGAGCTCGCCGGATCCCGTCTTGACGGCGACTGGGATCAGTACGTTACACCGATTCAGGAGACTAACCTCTACCACGGCTTGCGGCAACGCTTCGTCGAGGGGCTTGACTGGAACGACACCTGTCTGCATCCTGTGAGCTTCAAGCCGCAGCATCCCAGTCTTTCCGCAAAGTACGGAGAACTGTCGGAAGCAAGGTTCCTGCAAACTGCTCATCGGCTCGATCTCATGTTTCTGTCGATGGTAAAGTACGGGTACCGTGCTCATGACGGTGTGGTTGCAAATGTCGGCCGTGATGGGAAGCTGATACGCAATCTCGGAGGAATGCACCGATTGGTGATGAGCCTGATCGCCGGAATGGAAGCCATTCCGGTGCGCATACACGTTGTTCATGCCCAATGCGCACAAAGTACAGAGTTTAGAGGACCCAGATAACGCATGGCACCTGAAACCTACCCCCGCAACACACTTGATATCCTCGAGGCCGAGGCGGTCTACGTCATCCGCGAGGTGGCGGCGCAGTTCGAGCGGCCGGTGATGCTGTTCTCCGGCGGGAAGGACTCGATTCTGATGTCCTACCTGGCCAAGAAGGCCTTCTGGCCGGGCAAGATCCCGTTCCCGCTGATGCATATCGATACCGGGCACAACTTCGACGAAACCCTGGAGTACCGCGACTGGTGGATGAAGGAGATCGGGGCGCAGCTGATCGTGCGCTATGTGGAGGATTCCATTCGGCAGGGGCGCGTCGCTGAAGAGGAAGGCCCGAACCCCAGCCGGAACGCGCAGCAGACCGTCACCCTGCTCGACGCCCTCACCGAGTTCAAGTTCGACTGTGCGATGGGCGGCGCGCGGCGCGACGAGGAGAAAGCACGCGCCAAGGAGCGGTTTTTCAGCTTTCGTAACCGCTTCGGCCACTGGGATCCCAAGAACCAGCGCCCGGAGCTCTGGAATCTTTACAACGGAATGAAGCGTCCCGGGGAGCACTTCCGCGCCTTCCCGATCAGCAACTGGACCGAACTCGATGTGTGGCAGTACATGCTGCGCGAGCAGGTCCCACTGCCGAGCCTGTATTACACACACGAGCGCGAGATCGTGCGCCGCGACGGCGTGATCCTGGCGCTGGGGCCCTATAACCGGCTGGTTGACGGCGAAGAGGCCGAGACAGCATGGATCCGGTTCCGCACCATAGGCGATATGACCTGTACCGGAGCAACCGAGAGCCGCGCCCATACGCTGGAAGACATCGTAAACGAGATCGCCGCCACCCGCGTCACTGAGCGCGGCGGCCGCGCCGACGACCGCCGCAGCGAAGCGGCGATGGAAGACCGCAAGAAGCAGGGGTACTTCTGAGATGCCGGCCTACGCGCTGTTTGTGGTGCCGCTGTTGATTGCGGTTTTCCTGGCGTTCAACATGGGCGCAAGCGGCACCGCACCGTCTTTCGCGGTTGCGTACGGCGCTAACCTCATCCGCAAGGAGCTCATCCCCGGGCTGTTCGGCGCATTCGTGCTGCTTGGCGCGCTCATCGCCGGGGGCAAGGTGGTGCAGACCATCGGTGGGGCGGTGTTGCCGGCGGCTGAGATGAGCCTAGTGGTGGTCTCGATCGTGCTTCTGTCCTCGGCGCTGTCGCTTTTGTTCGCCAACCTGCTCCGGGTTCCGCAATCGCCGAGTCAGTCCACCGTGTTCGCCCTGGTCGGCTGCGCGGCGTTTCTAGGCAGCCTGCAGACCGGAACGCTGCTGTTGGAGATGGTGCCGACCCGGTTCATCACCCCGATTGCAGCGTTCGTGATCACCTATACGGTGGGCGGATTGCTGATGAACATGAAGCAGAAGCGTCTGGCCGAGAGCTTCGATATCGCCGAGGGACCGCAACGCAAGGCGCTGCAGGCGGTCACGATTGCCTGCTCCTGCTACGTGGCTTTTGCGATCGGCTCGAACAACGTCGCCAACAGCGCGGGACCGTTGGCATCGCTTCTGGTAAACGAGCTGGGCATGACCGCCGACGGGTCCGAGCTCATCGCCGGCTTTCTGGTAGTGATTCTGATTGCCCCGTGGTTCGGGATCGGGAGCTCGTTTCTCGGCGGCCGCGTGCTTGCGAGCACCGGGCGCGGGATCGTCAGTCTGGGGCCCACCGGCGCCACCTTCATCGCCTTCGTGACCGCCACCCTGTTGCTGCTGGCCTCCACCCTGCGCGGTATTCCGGCCTCGCTGGTGCAGATGAACACCGCGGCCATAATAGCGGTTGGGATGTTGAAGAAGGGCCCACGCCGGATTCTCTCGCGGGGGCTGGTGGTGCGGATGGTCGCGATCTGGATGATCGCGCCGCTGATGGCGTTGGTGATCTCCTACGCGCTCACCGCGCTCGCCTCTTACGTCGGCCTACTGTGAAACGGAGAACGGATATGGAGTACAAAACCCTCGTCAAGGAGCGCGACCTGTTGCGCTTCACTACCGCCGGGAGCGTGGACGACGGCAAGAGCACCCTGATCGGGCGGATGCTGTTCGACACCAAGCAGATCTTTCAGGACCAGATGGACCAGCTCGAGGTCACAAGCCGCCTGCGGGGTGAGGAGAACGTCAACCTCGCCCTACTGACCGACGGGCTGCGCGCCGAGCGCGAGCAGGGCATCACTATAGATGTTGCCTATCGCTACTTCTCTACCGCGCACCGCAAGTTCATCATCGCCGACACCCCGGGCCACGAGCAGTACACGCGGAACATGGTCACCGGCGCCTCCACTGCCGATCTCGCGATCGTCCTGATCGACGCGCGCAACGGCGTGCTCACGCAGAGCAAGCGCCACGGCATCATCGCGAGCCTGCTCGGGATCCCCCACGTGGTGGTCTGCGTCAACAAGATGGACTTAGTCGATTATTCGCGCGAGCGCTTTGAGGAAATTGTGGCCGACTACCGGGAGTTCGCGCAGAAGCTCAGCGTGCACGACATTGAGTTCATCCCGGTCTCGGCGCTCAAGGGCGACAATGTGGTCAACCGCAGCGAGAACATGTCGTGGTTTGAAGGCGCGCCGCTCCTGCAGTTTCTCGAGAACGTCACCATTGCCGCCGACCGCAACCTGGTGGACTTCCGCTTCCCGGTGCAGCACGTCGTGCGCCCGCACCAGGACTTCCGCGGCTTCGCCGGCCAGATCGTGTCCGGCACCATCAAGGTCGGCGAGGAAGTGGTGGCGCTGCCGAGCATGCAGCGCTCGCGGATCAAGAGCATCAACTTCTACAAGGCAGAGCTCGAAGAGGCGGCCGAAGGCCAGTCGGTGATCCTTACCCTGGAAGACGAGATCGACATAAGCCGCGGCGACATGATCGTGCGCCGGCACAACATCCCCGAGGTGGAGCACGAGTTCGAGGCTACCCTCTGCTGGATGGATGAGCGCCGGGAGCTCAAGACCGATACCAACTACATCCTGCAGCAGACCACCAATCGCAGCCACGCGCTGGTTGACGAGGTACTGTATCAACTGGACGTCAACACGCTCCATCGTCGCACCGAGTCCGAGACGCTGCGGCTGAACGAGATCGGCCGTGTGAAGGTCACCACCGCCAAGCCGGTCTTCTTTGACCCGTATGAGCGCAACCGCAACACCGGTGGATTTATCCTGATAGACCCCGACGATTTCCGTACGGTGGGCGCCGGCATGATTCGCTACTCATCACGCAGCACCATCGAAGAGCTCAAGCGCGAGGAGCGCGCCAAGCGCCTAAAGACTCCTAAGTCCACCGGCATCACCTGGGATCCGGGCCTTGTGGGCCCGCAGGATCGCATCCGCCGGCAGGGCCACGGTCCGCTGTGTGTCTGGCTCACCGGCCTGTCCGGCGCGGGCAAGAGCACTATCGCCAAAGAGGTGGAGAAGCGGCTCTTCGACGAGGGGTATCAGATCACACGCCTTGACGGCGATAACGTACGTCACGGCCTGAACGCCGACCTCGGCTTCAACCGCGAGGACCGGCGCGAGAACATCCGCCGCGTCGGCCATATCGCCCGCCTCTTCTACGACTTCGGCGCGATCGTGCTCTGCACCTTCATCTCGCCCTACCGCGAGGAACGCTCCTACGTGCGTGCGCTGTTCCCAGCGGCTCCAGGCGCGGCCGCCGAGCCGGGCGCAGCGGGTGACCCAAACCAGACCGACCCCTCATCCCCGGACGCCGCCGGCCCGGGGACGCCGCCGACCCCGCCGACTCCTGCAGGCACGCGGCCGGCCGGTTTCCTGGAGGTCTACACCAAAGCGAGCCTGGCCGAGGCCGAGCGGCGCGATCCCAAGGGGCTGTACAAGCGGGCACGCGCCGGTGAGATTCACGGATTCACCGGGATCGACGATCCCTATGAGGAACCTGAGGCACCGGAGATCATTCTGGATACCGATCGCCTGTCGGTAGACGAGGCGGTGGAGCAGCTCACCGAGGCCATCCGTCGCGCGAGCGCGCTCTGATCTCAGCCTCTATGGAGGGTTGGAAGCGATGAGTAACACAAACGAGAGCGATACCCTCGCGGACCAAGCGCTGGTGGCGCTGAGGGCGGCGGTGGAGGCGGGTGCCGAAATCTTGGGCGTCTACAGCGGCGAGTTTGAGGTGCAGCACAAAGCCGACCGCAGCCCGCTCACGGAAGCCGACTTGCGCGCGCAGCGGCGCATCCACGCTATCCTCGAGGAGCACGATCCCGAGATCCCGTTCCTCGGCGAGGAGGCCGCAGACATCCCCTATGACCGGCGAGAGCTTTGGGACCGCTACTGGCTGGTTGATCCGCTTGACGGTACCAAGGAGTTCGTGAAGCGCAACGGCGAGTTCACCGTCAACATCGCGTATGTAAGTGCCGCCGCAGGCAGCGCGGGCGATGGGGCGCACGAGCCGCTGGTGGGGGTGGTATACGCACCTGTTCTGGCCCGCGCCTACGTGGGAGTGGCAGGGGCGGGCGCCTATCGCATTGATAACCTCAAGGCCGGGGGCGTGATCCCGCTAACCTGGGACGAGCTTACTGCCGCCGGACGGCCGCTTCCGGCCCCGGGCAGGCCGGGTGCCTCGGGCGAGCGCCCGTTCACGGTAGTCGCAAGCCGTTCGCACATGACTCGCGAGACCGAAGCGTTCGTGAAGGAGCTTCGCGAGGAGCATCCGGACCTCGCGCTCGTTTCTGCCGGCAGCGCGCTCAAGATGTGCCTGGTGGCTGAAGGGGCCGCCGATCTCTATCCGCGCTTCGCTCCGACCATGGAGTGGGACACCGCTGCCGGGCACGCGGTGTGTCTGGCAGCCGGAGTGGAGGTCAGCGCGTGGCCCGCCGAACGGCCGCTCACCTATAACAAGCCTGAGCTCGTGAACCCTTGGTTTCTCGTCCGCCGCAGGGCCGCCACTGAGCTAACCGACGTCCGGTAATCAACCATGGATGCCGCAAGCGATGCTCAAACGGTTCGCAGAGCTGACCGGCCAAGTACGTTCTAATGATAAGGGCCGGGATACCGGGGCGGCACGTATCGGCCCGGGCGGTGAGGTTCGCACGTCCGGCTGCGGAAACCATCGATTCTACGTTGCAAGATTGGCCGGCGCGTCGCCCATTCCTCTGGGTGTGAGTGGAGTCCAAGAGAGCTGGTTTGCAGAACTGCGACGCGCGGGGAATGGTAGAGTCGGCGCTGAGCAGCTCGCCGCAGCACTCAGAGAGGTGGAAGCGCGGTATCAGTGATGGCTCCGTGCGCGCCGCGCCGGCGGGCGCACGCTCGATTTTGCCCAACGGGGAGATGTGCGCCGAGGGGAAAACGCGCCCCAAACCGTCGCGAAAATGCGCCATAGTTAACAGGGGTCTGCAACCGCATTGTTAACATCGCCGGACTGATCCTGGCATTAGGAAGAGTCTTATCCCATTGACGGCGATGCCCCGGCACGAGAGCCCGAGGCCCAGCTGCTTGCTCAAGGCCCAGCTGCTTGCTCAAGGCCCAGGTGCTAAAGGCCGTTTTCGCCTACCTGCTCGCCTCCGCGGCCGCTACCGGCATCGTTGCGCCTCGTAGTGATCTCGACAGCGCGCCCTTTCTGGCTCCCGAGCAAACTCGTCCTGGTCTCTCCCCCCATGAGCGTACGCAACAGGTGTAGCGAGCGCAGCGCGGGGGCGGTGCGGTGCGACCTCGGCATCCGCAACAGCGCCGAACCGTTGTTTCGGTTTGAAGCGCTGAAAGGCCGGCTCCACTTCTCCCGGGAGGGCGAGGCGTGGCTGCAGTTCCATTCTCGCATCTGCCGTGAGTCCGAGCACCATCTCCATCGCTGTGAAAGACGACGGCTATATCGGCCGATCACCCGATTGCGCAACCTCATTGTGCACGAGTGCGAAGAGACCGATCCGAGCCTGCCGTACACGGTGATTACCACCCAACTGAGTGATATCTTGCGCTTTCGAGACGAGATCGACCCCGCGGACCACACCTGACCTCACGCCACCGCCTGATCCCGCCCCACCGGTACCTCACCGCGCCGTCGGACTTGGCCATGCGCGCGCTGCCCCACAGAGTGTTGTTAACAATGGGGCCGGCGACCCATGTTAACAGTGACGCAGAATTCTGACGGTTTTGCGCGGCGTTTTCCCCAGCGCCGAAACGGCGGCTAGCGTCCCGGACCCGCCCCGCACTCCGCTCCGAGCCCCCGGCCCGGCCCCACGCCCCGCGTCCCGCGTCCCGCGCCTGCGGCCTCCAATCTCTAAACGCCTCATACGTAGTATGCTTAAGGCGCTGCAAGACATCGGTCAGCCGGCACGAGTCTATGTGTTCGGCTCGCGGATCCTGAGGAGGCGCGCGGCGATCTAGCAGCGGATGGTCCGTGCTCCAGGTACACGCCGCCGGTGCACGTTGATTGATCGGCGCCCGGTAGTTTATCATGGCTGCGCTATGCCCGGACGGAACGACCCCTGTCATTGTGGGAGCGGAAAGAAGTACAAGCACTGCTGTCTCAGGGCCGACGAGGCGCGGACCCGCGGTGCCCGCGCCGGGCACGACGACGACGCCGCGCAAGCGATGCTGCTGCAGCAGACCGGGTTTTCCACCCCCGCGGAGCTTCAAGCGGCGATGGACGAGTATCGGCAATTCTGTGAAAGCCTTCCCGACGATGCCGATATCCCTTTCTTCATGGAGTATCTCGGGAGCCCCTCCGCCGCCGGTGATCTCTTTCGAGAGATCCGCAGCGACGTTGCGGATCGTGAGTTTCAAAGCGAGGCCGAGCTCAAGCAGTTTCTCAACCAACGCATGGCCTCCGCCAACGACGCTCCACGAGAGGATTTCGAGGGCCTTTCGCCGGCGCAGGTGCATGAGATTCTGCAGGCCCGCGAGACCAAACGGGTGCCGCTGTTGAAGCACAACGGGGCGTTGTCGCCGGATGACGCCGAGACCGCGCCGCTTGTGGCGGCGGTGCGGTGGCTGCTTCGGTATCACGCGGACCACGGCGGGGCCACGCGTCTTACCGACCGCGATAACTATCCGCGCGCGCTGTGTCGCGCGTATCTTGTCCATTTCGACTCTTCCTATCGGGAGGGGATGCCGGTACCAAACGAGGGCTCGATTACGACCTTGTACAGCGCCCACGACATGCTGGTTGAACGCGAATGGGTGCATGAATCGCACCGGCGGAGTGAGCTCACGACCGAGGGTGTTCAGATGCTCGCCGAGGACAGCGCGGTGAAGGTGTTCCGGCAGGTCTTCGAGTCGCTGCTCTTGCACCTGGACTGGACCGATCATCTCACGGAAGAGTTCCCAGACGCGGTATCGCATTTTGAGTTCATCCAAAACGCGGCGGTTTTCTCGCTGTATCTGCTCCATCGTCATCCCGAGGGTACTTTTCGGGAGCTATTCGACCGCTTCGCCCGGGCGTTTCCCGAGTTCGTGAAGCCTGCGCGGGGTGACCAAGAGACGATAGACTGGCTGGGCGAGGTCTTTGTCTATCTCTTTCTCTTCAGGTTCTGCGATCCCTTGGGTTTGGTGAGGATCTCCCGGGAAGACTCCCCGTC
>PUNW01000234.1 GCA_003552665.1 Spirochaetaceae bacterium
ATGGTTGCACGCATCACTCACCTCCGTCCGGATCGTTGAGCTCACCCGCCTCGACGAATGCAGCCAGCTCCGCGACCGGCACCTCCCGCTCCTCGATGCGGTCGATAAAGCTGAACTCAAGCCCTTGCTCGGCGCGATAGCGTGCTTCAACTTCTTCGTTGAATCCGCGGCCGGCGAGCGCTACCTCGGTGTCGGTTGCCGAGCGTTCGACGTCGCGGGTGCTCGGATTGACGATGATGCGCTTGGAGGTCAGGGCCGAGTTATGAATCCAGCCTTCAGCCCCGGTGGCCGCAAAGCGCCCCTGGGTCCAATCCTGTCTGCCGTCCAGCACCTGCACCCGGTCACCGTAACTCAGGGTCATGACCGGCGCGCCGAGAAACCCCGGCCGCTCTCGCATCGGCGTTTCTTTCACCTCGACGCTGCGCTCTCCGCTCGAACCTGCTATAACCGACAGCACCACAAAGAACAGCGCCAATGAAAACAGCACCTGTCTACGCATGCTCTATCTTCCTCCTCAAGATACCCCTATAGTACCGCAGATCGGGAAACCGTGTCCTGCTTCTGCGTCCGCTTTTGCATCTGAGTCTCGGTGCGCCACTCTAAGCAGTTCTCCGCGCGCTCTTCTGCGCGCTTTCGGACTCCCGGATTGCCTGCTATGATGCAGCCTGTCACCCATCGGCTCTGGCGCATCGCGCCAAACCGTGGTAAAGTGGCGCCGGGCGTTTGAACGCTTGCTATCGGCGGCGTGACTTTTGTTACAAGGAAGGATATATGGCGAGTACTGATGCGGCCGCGGTCCGGGCGGATGTGGCGATTATCGGCGCCGGCTTGAGCGGCTCCTGTATCGCGCGCCAATTATCGGCGTATGAGCTCGATATCGTGCTGCTCGACAAAGAGTGCGACGTCTCGATGGGAGTCTCGCGGGCGAACTCGGGGATTGTGCACGGCGGGTTTCACCACAACCTGAAGTACCTCAAGAGCAGGCTGGAGATCCGCGGCAATCTGATGTATGACCGGCTGCAGCGTGAGCTCGACTTCCCGTTCAAACGCTGCGGCATCCTGGTTGCGGCGTTGAACGACGAGGAGATGAAGTACATCGATCACCTCTACACGCAGGGGGTGGAAAACGGCGCTATCGGCATCGAGATGTGTTCGCGCGAGCGGATGTTCGAGCTCGAGCCCAAGCTCAATCCCGACTGCGTCGGCGGGCTGCACGCCCCAGGCGGAGGCGTGCTGGAGCCGTACCGCTTTGTGTTCTCGGTTGTTGAGTCGGCGCAGAAGAACGGGGTGGAGGTCGTAACCAACTTTGAGGTGGTGCATGCCGAGCGCGCCGGCGAGCGCTACCGCATCCACGCCGCCGACGGGCGGCAGGTGGAGGCGCGCTACGTGGTGAATGCAGCGGGTCTCTTCGCCGACCGGGTATCCGAGATCTTTGGTGCCGAGGAGTTCCAGATCATTCCGCGCAAAGGCGAGTACTTCCTGCTCGACCGCGCCACCGAAGCGGCTCCGCAGCGGGTGCTGTTCCCGGTGCCGACGAAGGTCTCGAAGGGGATGCTCGTGATCCCGACCGTAGAGGGCACGGTGCTGATAGGGCCTACCGCGCAGGAAATCGAAGATAAAGAAGACGTCTCGACCAACGCCGATCAGCTCAACCTGATTCTCGACCAGGCGCGCAAAATGGTACCGAAGGTCTCGCAGACCGATGTGATCACCGCGTTTTCAGGTCTGCGGCCGGCGCTCGCCGACGGAGACTTCTACATCGATATCTCGGCCAAGGCGCCGAACTTCATTCAGGTAGCCGGCATTCAGTCACCAGGGCTGACCGCGGCACCGGCGATCGGCGAGTACGTCAAAGACCTGGTCAAGAAGGCCGGCTGTAGCCTGGTGGAAAAGGCCGACTGGGACCCGTACGTCTCCAAGCTGCCGCGTATTCGTGATCTCGGCCCGTACGAGGCCGACAACCTGGTGAACGCGAATCCCGCCTACGGCAACGTTGTCTGCCGCTGTGAGGAGATCTCGGAGGCCGAGATCGTGGAGGCGATTCGCCGTGGACACACCACGCTTGACGGTATCAAATACTTTACCCGGGCCGGCATGGGCCGCTGCCAGGGTGGGTTCTGCAGTTACAAGATCATCAAGTTGCTGATTCGTGAAACCGGCATGTCGTACAAGGATATTCAGAAATGCGGCGCCGGCAGCGAGCTCCTGCGCGATGCATTGTGAGGGACGGGAAGGCATGAAGGAACTACAGTACGATGTTTTGGTGATCGGTGCCGGTGCGGCCGGATTAGCGGCCGCGCTCGAGGTCTCCAGGAACAACGCCAGCTGCGCCCTGGTGGAGCGCGAAAGCCACCTCGGCGGCATTCTGATTCAGTGTATTCATAACGGGTTTGGGCTCGAGGAGTACAAAGAAGAGCTCACCGGCCCTGAGTTCGCCGAGCGACAGGTGCAGGCGGTGCGCGCTGCGGACGTCGATATCTTTACCGACACGACGGTCACTCAGCTCAATGCGGAAAACGATCGGAAGGAAGCCTACTGCTACTCGGCGGTCTACGGGGTGCTGCGGATCTCGGTGCGCGCGGTGATTCTGGCAATGGGCTGCCGCGAGCGAAATCGCGGCAATATCCGCACGCCGGGCACGCGACCGGCAGGGGTTTACACCGCCGGTCTGGCGCAGCGTCTGGTGAATATTGAAGGGTACATCCCGGGCCAGGACGTCGTCATCGTCGGCTCGGGCGATATCGGTCTGATCATGGCACGCCGGATGACCTGGGTGGGTGCCAAGGTACACGCCGTGATCGAGATACAGCCGTACCCCTCGGGGCTTACGCGCAACATCGTGCAGTGTCTCAACGATTTCGACATTCCGTTGTATCTGTCGCACGTGGTCTCGCGGATCGAGGGCAAGCAGCGGGTCGAGAAAGTCCAGGTGAGCCCCCTGACAAACGGAATCCCGGATGAGGAGAACAGCTTTGAGATCCCGTGTGACACGCTGCTGTTGTCGGTCGGGTTGATCCCCGAGAACGAGCTCTCCAAAGAGGCCGGGATGGAGATCAACCCCCAAACCAACGGTGCGCTCGTCGACGCTACCATGATGACTTCGATCGACGGTGTGTTTTCGTGTGGGAACGTCTTGCACGTGCACGACCTCGCCGACTGGGTGGCCGAGGAGGCGCGGCGGGCAGGGGCCTATGCGGTGCGTTATCTGCGCAACGAACGGCCCAAACGGCAGATCCGAATCAAGGCCGGCGCGAACGTCCGCTACATCAACCCCGCGATGTTCGACCCGGACAACCCGGACAAGCTCTATTTCCGCAGCCTGATTGTGAAAAATCAGGCCAAGCTGCAGATCAAGCTCGACCACAAGCCGGTAAAAGAGGTACGGCTGAGCCACGTGCAGCCGTCGGAGATGTTACACGTCAAGCTGAAGCCCAAAGATGTCGCCGGGTGGAATATCATGAAAGACTCGGTGCTGGAGGTGAGTATCGAATGAGCCAACAAGAACCGATCCGGGAGATGATCTGCATCAGCTGTCCGCTGGGGTGCCATCTCAGCCTGTATAAGGACGAGAACGACGAGTTGACCGTGACCGGAAACAAGTGCAAGCGCGGCGTCGTCTATGCCGAAGAGGAGTACTATGCGCCCAAACGGGTGGTCACCTGTACCTGTCCGGCCGAATCGGAGGTGTTTCCGCGTCTTCCGGTTCGGACGACCACCTCTCTGCCCAAAGAACATATTGATGCGCTGCTTCGGGCGGCCTACGCTCTTACGGTTAAGCCTCCGGTGGCGTGCGGAGAGGTGCTGATCGAGAACTTCGAAGGAACCGGTGTGGATTTGATTGCATCTATGAGCCTCGGCGCCGAGCAGTGAGCCCGGCGCCGATAGCCTGGGACCGGCAGCTTACCGCGCCAGGCGGCGCGGGTTGTGGGGCGGCGGACTAGTGGTCGGAGCCGTCGTGCACGTGACCGTGATCCAACTCCTCCTCAGTGGCATCACGCACCTGCTCGATCGAGACTTCGAAATGAAGCCCCTGCCCGGCAAGTGGATGATTGGCGTCGAGGGTCACCTCCTCGTTGCCAATCTCGGCAACAGTGAGAATCTGCACGCCGCCGTCTGCCGTCTGCGCCTGTACTTGGCCCCCGACTTCGAGCTGCTCCGGTTCGGGGAAACGCTCCTTGGGTACGTTGACGATCAGTTCTTCGTTGTAATCGCCGTACGCGTCTTCCGGCGAAAGGCTCACCGAGACGTTCTCGCCTTGTTCGCGCCCTTCGAGCGCCTGCTCGAGACCCGGAATAATTGCCCCGACGCCCTGTATGTAGGACAGCGGTTCGCGGCCTTCCGAGCTGTCGAGTACCTGGCCTTCATCATCGGTAAGCGTGTAGTTGATACTGACCACACGATCCTTAGTCACTGTCATAGTAATCACTCCTTGTTTTCACCCTAACGCACCTGGGTGTAAGTATCAAGGTTGCAAAAGGCGTTTGCGCCTTGACATCTTCCCGCTGATTGGAGGAATCTCATTGGGAGTCAGCGGCCTTCGCGCTCCGGCGCCGGGGTCCGGGAGGGAGGTACAGTGCACGCGATCATTGCGTTTTATAGTCGAACCGGCACAAGTCAGGCGCTCGCGGCGGCGATGTCGCGCGAGCTGGAGGTGCTCGGGCACTCCAGTGAAGCGTTGCCGTTTGAACCTAAACGACGTTTGGGGCTGGTGCTCGGCACTCTGCAGGCGCTGTTCCGCCGGCCGGCGGCCCTTGCCGAGGACTACGCCTTGGGTGAGGCGGATCTGGTGGTATTAGTGGGTCCGGTTTGGGCCGGCAACATTGCGCCGCCGATGCGCGGGTTCATCGCGCGGTTGCCGGAGCTGCAAGGCAGGCGTGTCGTGACGATGTTGGTCGGAACCTGGCGGTATACCCGTCTGGCGCGCAACGTGGCCGAGCAGCTGCGGATTCTCGGCGCCGACTGGGTTGCCTCGCGGGCCTTGCGGAGCGCGGAGGTGAAGAATCCGGACAAGCTCAGCAGCGTGGTCAATGAGGTTGCACGACGGGCGGTGCAGTAGCGTATGGCCGACACCACACTGGAATACCGCGAGCGCGCGGCGGAGGGTCAGTCGGGTTCGGGCTTGACCGTAGTGCTGCTGCACGGATTCGGCGCGGACGCAGATGATCTCTTCCCGCTGGCGGAGGTTTTCGATGCGGCGTGCCGTCACCGCTGGATCTTCCCCAACGCTCCATATCCCATCACGATGTTCGGGCCGCGAAGCCGGGCGTGGTTCCCCCGGACGCAACCCGAGATCGAGGCCGCGGCTACCGGCGTATATTTTCACAAGCTGCGCGAGCGAGATCCGGATACGCTGCGTATCGCCGGTGATGAGGTCGTAACGCTCTGTGGTGAGCTCGGCCTTGTGCCGGAGCGTACGGTGCTCGGCGGGTTCAGCCAGGGCTCGATTGTGGCGATTGAAGCGGCTCTGCGTAACTCGTTTCGGCCCGCCGGCCTCGTGGTGCTGTCCGGTGCGCTCATCGCAGAGGAGCGGTGGCGCAGCGTAATGCCGGCAGCCGTGGCCGAGATTTCGGTGCTGCAGACTCACGGTACGCTGGACGAAATACTGCCCTACAGCGAGGGGGCTGCACTCGCTGAGCTGTTCAAGCAGAGCGGTGCCGAGCTACGGTTCCACCGGTTCGAAGGCGGCCATACGATACCGAGCGAGATCACGCAGCTGCTGCCGCCGATGCTGGACTCGGTGGTATCGTAGAAGCGGTATCATAAAAGGAACGGCCGCCGGACTGAGCACCGCCGGGCGGCCGAGGTTTGCTGGGCCTGCGAGGTATTCTCGGCGGGCATCGCTCCCGCTACGAGTTGCCGTCGCCTTTTCTGCTGCTGTCTTTGCTCCCGCTCTCGCTGCCGGCTTCCTTGATCAGGCGCGCGACGTGCTTGATGCCCTCATCGATCTGGGGCTTGAACAGGTAGCCGATTACGATGCCCAACAGGAGCCAGAAAATCATGAACCGCCCTCCTTACTCCCAGCGTCCTTCTCCTTGGAGCTGCCTGACGCGGAAGCCCCGCCTTTGGAAACGTCCTTCTCGATCTTGACCTTGACGCCGGGTTGTCCCGCGACTTCTTCTCGCGGAGGTACGTTAACCCGCAGAATGCCATTCTTGAACGTAGCGCGCGTGCGCTCGCGGTCGAACTTATCCTCGGGCACGTAGTAGCGTTGCCCGTTTACGTTCGTGAACTTCAGCCGCTTCTTGAAGTACTTCACCTCCTCGCTCGGCTGCAGGCGTTCCGCGCCCTCAACCGTGAGGAACATGTACTCGCCTTTGAACTCGAGCGAGATATCATCCTCCGAGAAGCCGGCCAGCGCGAACTCGAAGACGAGCGTCTTGTCGGCCTTCATGTAGATGTTGCTCGGCGGAAACGAGTAAGCCGGGTAGAAATCCCGGATATCACCGAGATTGAAGCCCTTGCCGCGTGGGCTGTAGCCCACGCTGCTCTTCAGCTGGGACCGGAAGTCCTCGGCCGCATCAAAGATCTCATCCATAATGCGCCCGATGTCGAGAAACTCATGTGTCCTCATCACACACCTCTCCTGCTTCGGCGGCCGTTGTCCGCGCCGCCGGTGTTTCTCAGGCTCCTCCTACGAGGCAGCCTGCCACGCCGACCGTTTGGCCCGACGTGCCGGGACCTGGGTTAGGCTCCCACCTACATGATACTCGTGCGAGGCGCTGTCGGCCAGTAGAATTTGCGGTCCTCACGGCGGGTTAATAAAAATGTGTCCATCTGGTAGACTCTTGCCGAGCAAAAGGAGCGTGTAGTGGCCTTACGTGTGCTGTATTTGGCCGAGATCGTCGGAAAAGCCGGGGTCTATTGCGTGAAGACGGCGCTGAGCGGTATTCGCTCGGACCGGAATATTGATGCGGTTATAGCAAATGCCGATGGGGCGACCGGAGGTTTCGGTCTCGGAAAGAACCATTCGGTCTATCTGCGTAAGCTCGGAGTTGACGTGATTACCGGGGGTGATCAGATCTATTTCAAGCGCGATATGGTGACCCATATCGAGAGCGCCCCCTATATCCTGCGTCCGGCCAACTATCCGCCGGGCACTCCGGGGCGCGGTTGGCGCTACTATACCTTCGGCGAGCGCAAACTCGCCGTGATCAGCTTGCTTGGGCAGTCGGGTTTCGAGCGCGTGCATCTAAGCAACCCTTTTACCTACCTCCCGGAGATTGTCTCGCGGGTGAGGGCTGAAGCGAATACGATTGTGGTGGATTTCCACGCCGCGACGACGGCTGAGAAGTACACGATGTTCTTCCATGCTGCCGGCACGGTCTCGGCGGTGTGCGGAAGCGGACAGCGCGTGATGACCGCCGATGCAACCATCATGGAAGGCGGTACCGCGGTGGTCTGCGATGCCGGCCGGACCGGAAGCCAGCAGAGCGTCGGCGGGCTTGACCCCGACGGCGAGATTCGGCAGTTCGTGAGCGCCATCCCTGAGCGTTCGGGGGAAGCGTGGGACGGGCTCGAGCTGCAAGGGGTAGTGCTGGAGCTCGATGACGAGGGCAAGGCGGTCTCGGTCGAGACCCTGCGCGTTCCGTGTCCGGATCCGGCGCCCGACAACCGCCGCGCGTCCTGAGCACAGCCGCGTCGGCCGGCGGTGGTGCGCAGCTGCTATACCGGCTCGTAATATCCGAAAACGCGACAGAACTGCCGTGCCAGCGCGTGCTTGACCGCTGCCGGGTCTTGGTGAGCCCCGAGCAGCCGCTCGAGCGAGGTCTGTCCGCCTGAGGTTATTCCACAGGGGATGATCCAGCGGAAGTGCTCGAGGTTCGTATTCACGTTGAACGCGAACCCGTGCAGCGTGGTGCGGTGCTTGATTGCGATTCCGACGGCAGTGATCTTATCATTGCCGACCCAGACCCCGCGGTGCTGGTCATCGCGCCTGGCACTGAGCCCGTACTCCTCGGCGAGCAGATCGATGAAGACCTGTTCGAGATCGGCGATGAAGCGCTTGATGCTGCGAGCCCGCTCATGCAGGTTGATAATCACATAGCCGACGAGCTGCCCGGGGCCGTGATAGGTCGCCTCGCCGCCGCGCTCGATCTGATGCACCTCAACGCCGGCATCGGCCAACGACGCCGGGTCGGCGAGGATATGGCTCCGCGGCGCGCTTTTTCCCATCGTTATCACCGGCGGATGCTCAAGCAAAAGCAGCTGATCGGGGATACGCCCCTCGGCGCGGAGGCGATTGAGCTCGCGCTGGAGATCGAGCGCCTCGCGGTACCCGATGCGGCCGAGGTCGCGAAGCTCGAGCGGTTTCAGGGGTTGGCTGGTTCGATTGTCGCTCTCGGTCTGTCTCATGCAGCGATCCTGATGCTCATGCGGCAATCCTACCGATACTCCTGAGCGAGGCGTCCCAACTGCGACGCCATCTCCTCGATGCTGAACTGGTGCCGGATGAACCCCTGGTCGAACGCTATCTTCGGCATGCCGTACACCACGCAGGAGTCCTTATTTTGTGCGATCGTCAGCCCCCCGCGTCGATAGATCTCGCCGATCTGGGCCGCACCGTCCTTACCCATCCCGGTCATGATCACCGCCATGGCGTGATTACCATAGGCGTGAGCAACCGATCCGAACAGCACGTCGACCGAAGGACGGTGTCCGTTACACGGGGGACCGTCGTCGATGCGCACCACGTTAGCCAGACGGCGGCGCTCCACGAGCATATGGCGATTGCCGGGCGCGATCAGAACTCTGCCGGGTTTTAGAACGTCGCCGTCCCCGGCTTCGCGGACCTCAAGCGGGCATACGCGATCAAGGCTCTTGGCGAACTCGCTCGTGAAGCCGGCCGGCATATGCTGCACGATCACAATCGGCAGTCCGATCTCCGGATCGATCTCGGCCAGCATGCGCCGCAGTGCGTTCGGCCCTCCGGTGGAGACCCCGATCGCGATCAGCTCCAACGCGCGCGGTTCAGTCTTCGGCACGACCCGCTCGGTTTTGGCGGGTGCCGGCGATGCTTCCGTGCCTGCTCCCGCCGCCGCGGGCGCCTGGCGGCCCGGCGGAGTTGCGGTCGAAGCGGAGGCCGGCGAGGCGCTCGCAGGCGGGGGAGAGGTTACTGCCGGTTCGGCGGCCCGCAGCTCCGGACGCGGTGGACCCTCGCCGCGGGTTTCCCGATAGGCGCTTGCGTAGGCGCGCACCTGCGCGATCAGCTGCCCGCCGACCGACTGGATGTCTTCGGAGACCGAGCCTGAAGGCTTGAGGATAAAATCGCTTGCGCCGAGGCTAAGCGCTTCCATCGTGATCCGGGCGCCTTTTGTCACCACCGAGGACAGCACGATCACCGGCACCTCCATCCCGCGGCGCCGCCGCTCGCCGAGAAACTCGATTCCGTTCATCTCCGGCATCTCGATATCGAGCACAATACAGTCCGGTTGCAGACGCTCGGTCTTCTGCAGAGCGAACTTGCCGTTCATTGCGGTGCCGCAGACCGTGATGTCCGGCGCGGATTCGAGGATGCGCGATACAAGATTGCGCATGAGCGCGGAATCGTCGACAACCAGCACCGACAACGGACGCGAGCTCACCTCAGTCCTCCCGTGGTAGCAGAGTTCTTGCGGTACAGGCAGGCCCAGTCGGTTTTCAGAAACTCGAACCGGGTATTCATCCCGAATAGCGATTCCGAGTGGCCGATGAACAGAAAGGAATACGGCGCCATCACATCCCATAACCGGTTCACCGTTGCGCGCTGTGCGGCTTCGTCGAAGTAGATCAGCACATTGCGGCAGAACACGACGTCCTGGTTGCGTAATCCGCTGTCATGCTTGAGGTTGTGATAGTCGAACGTGACCAACCGCCGAATCTCGTCGTTGATGCGGTAGCCGGACTCGTGGCGTTCGAAGTACTTGTCGAGATACTTCTCAGGGACGTTCTTTACGCGGCTCTCGCTGTAGTAGCCCTCACGCCCGACCATCAGGGACTTGAGGCTGATGTCTGAGCCTACGATCGAGATCGTGAAGCCGGGCGGCACGGCCTCTTTCATCACCATCGCAATCGTGTACGGTTCCTCGCCACTCGAGCATCCGGCGCTCCAAACGCGCAAGACGCGCTCGGAGTTGCGCTTGGTCTTCACCAGCTCCGGGATTACGTAGTGTTCAAAAGCCTCCATGTGAGCCGCGTTGCGGAAAAAGCGCGTCAGATTGGTGGTGACCGAATCGAGGAAGGCGCGCATTTCCTCCCTATCACCGGTTACGACGCGGTAGTACTCATCGATACTGCTGAGCTGGAGGGTGCGCAGACGTTCTTTGAGGCGGCTCTCGAGGATGGAGCGGTTGGCGACGGTGAAGTTGATGCCAGTTTCGTTGTAAATGGCATCTCTAAATTTGTCAAATGTGACATCGTTTAGGAAATCAGGCATCTCAGCTATGGGTGCGTACCCGCTCCGCGGCGAAAGTCTATTGTTTTTGAGAATCGGCTGTCAAGGACGAATCGATTTTCGGAATTCGCTCTGCAGCCGAGATATAATCGAACGCAAATGAACAGTAACTGGATTCCTGTCACGGTGGCCGGAATTGCCGCCGGCCCCGCTCATACCGATCCGGTCCTCCTCTTACGATCCGGCGAGTACGATAAAGTGGCGGGTTTACCGCTCGGTGCGGCCGAAGCTGCCTCGATCGTGCTGGCCTTGGAGGGTGCGGTGAGTGCCGAGCCGCAGACGCATGACCTCTTCGTAACCCTCTTTGATCTGCACGGTTTGCGAGCGCGGCACCTGATGATCTACGGCGGTGAAGGTCAGGAACGATTCGCACGCCTGAGCTACAGCGGGCGCAGCGGTAACTACAGCCTGCATGTACGCCCGAGTGACGGTGTGGCGATTGCGGTGCGCATGGGAGCGCCGATCTATTTGCACGTCTCGCTCTACGTCCGTGACGACACCGCAGTGGGAGCCGACGGCGAATGCGACGGTTACTCGGTTCTTCCGTTGGACGATGCCCGCCTGTCACGCAGCGAGCATCGCCGCTCGGGGTGAAGCCTGAGGCGGCACACCCGCCCGCCAATTGCAGGGCAAACGCATTTGGAACTCAGGGGCCGAACAGCACCTTCTCCATGTAGCTCTCATCCCAGCCGGCGAGCAAGCGCTTGCCGGCTATGCTTCGTTTACAGCTCTTCTCGCGCTTGAG
>PUNW01000144.1 GCA_003552665.1 Spirochaetaceae bacterium
AACGCCCGGAAGTCATCCAGCCTGTTCAGGAGGGGGATCAGTCGCGCAGTGTCTATATCGTCATAATCGTGCACCAGCAGATTGCGGAGCCCCACCATTTTCTCGAGTGATGACGCCAGCTCTGCTTCAACGAGCTTAAACTGCGCGAGTATCTGTATGCATTCTCGGTACGAAGCGGGCGAGCCCAGGTTTCGCTGCGCCACGAGCTCACAGGCGAGATCAATCACAATCTGGATTGACTCGAGCAAACCGTAGCGCAACGCCCGCTACGACTGCCGAGTGGTAAAGGAGTCGCCCCGCATTTCCTCTAACGTGATGATGTTCTGCTCAAGCCGGGCGAGTCTGTCAGACATAGTTCCGTCTTCCCATGTTGCCGCTTAAAACGCGCCGTCTGAGGGCGGGCCGAGTGAGCCTACGCAAGTATTCGGTGTCAAGGTAATAGAGAAACGCCTGCTTCTTAAACTGTGGGTAGCGGTGGTGCTGCTGTTCGGTAATGAGAATCCCCTCGCTCGCAACGCGAAAGGCGAGTTCGGGGTTGCGTTCAGGCAAGCCACGGAGAAGAAGAATATCCACCGGGCGTCCCAATGCAGACTCCAAACGACCCACCACGTCTCCGAGGCTGAGAATGTCCGGGTCATCCGGAAGATAAACTCCAATATCAATATTACTGTAGGGCCGCGTCTCTCCACGGGCGCAGGAGGCGCGCGTCGCTTTGAACGCGCCCGATAGAAACACTAGCCGCCCCGATTGACGTCGGGACGATGACCGACCTTGACGACCGGCACGGTAAGTCTGGCGTCCTCGATCTCGTAAAGCGGGCGAGCTCGTTGAATGGGACGGCGCTGACTCGACCGTCTTCCCAATCGACCGCTACGAACAGCTCCACCGGGGGCCATTGTCCCCGGTCGTCGCCTGCAGGTTCTCGATTGGAGGCTTCTTGGGCCATCGGGGACGGGCCATCGGGGACGTTCCCCCGGCGAAGCGGGAGCGAGCCTGTTACATGCAGGTAGAGACTCCAGCCCCGGTGGCTGCACTCACACCGGTGGCTGCACTCACATATATCGGTCTCCGGAGAAACCAGGGCGGTTGATACCTACCTACCGATTACTCCGGACAAATGATTCTAACGCCGGGGAAATATGTTCTATACCTGCTCTCATCTCGTGTGATTAAATCCAGGTCAAGCACAGCAGCCTGGGCGCCAATATAGAAATCGGGTAACGGCGATTTCTTGGTTCCTTTCCCCCGTCGATATTTGAGATAGGCTTTGCCTGCCAGAAACAGCGCTTCCTTAGGAATGTCTAGCATCCGAAACTGGCCCCTATGAAGAGCCGATTCCAAGTCTTCAATTCTCTTAAACGCTATCGAAACTTCGGCATAAATTATCGCGTTGATATTGAGCGTTGCGTGGTCGCCGTAATGATCCAGTACAGATTCAGACCAATCAGCCCAATTAGGATCATCAAGGACAAGATCCAAGATGACATTTGAATCAACGAGAAGCTCCTTCACGTATCTGACCTCGTCAAGGCCATTATTTCGTCTGTCGTCATTTTGACTGTTGCACTCCCGCGTAATCTTGCAAACTTGCGGGTGGTCGCTTTTCTCCCCTCTTGTTTCACCAAAAAAACACGACCTTCCTCTTCGATAAAATCAACCTCTGTGGTTGGGGTGATTCCTAATCTTTCGCGGATGTGCTGGGGAATGGTGACCTGGCCTTTTGTTGTCACTCTCATTATGCATCCTCCAGTAGTATGTATTACTGATAATAGTAATACTTTGCAGGGGTCATGTCAATTCAGACATGCATTGAACAACGCGCATCACCGGCGCTCTCGCAGGAGCGCAGCGACGAGAAGGCCTCCGGTGAATGCGCAATATTATGTGGCGAGCGGTAAAAGCGTCTCCGACGTGAAGCAGGAACTCCGTTTTGCCCGTATATCTCTATGTGAGCACAGCAGCTTTTTCAGAGACGATTGCAGCCAAACGGTATACTCCCCCAGAACGTCCATATGTTCGTCGCCCCCGACTTCCTCGCCGAGCTTACACAGCACATCCCGCCCAAACGACTGCAGCTCATCCGGCACTCCGGGTCGTACGCATCCCGCCCAAAGGGGCGGTGGCACGAAACGCCCTGGGTCGCGGAGCGAGCGCCGCACGATTGGAAAGCCGCCCATCACCACAGCGCCCTCGCGGAAGACCTTCGCGACGAACCGTTATGGGATAGCGAAGAAGAAGTCGACCTTGACGCCCGCAAGCGCGCCTGGGCGCGGCTTCTCGCAAAGGTGTATGAGGTCCATCCGCTCGTTTGTCCGAAATGCGGCGCCGAGATTAAGGTCATCGCGATCACTGAGGATCCTGACGAACAGCAGATCCTCCGGCACCTGGTCAAGATCGGGTGGTTCCCACTGGGATTCGATCCCGATCGCCCCCACTGGTCGATTCCTCCGTCCGCTCCACGGGAGACGTGTGTCTGCCTCCCGGCGCAACCCAAATCGGAAACCGCACCGATGTGTCCTATTGGCGCGCGCCTCCCCTCCACTGGCTATCGACGGACGTAATGTAAGCCTGCGAACGGCGGACGTCTCAGCATTTCCTTCGAAGCTCGCCCTCGATTGGCGTTTCGGGCTTGCGCTGCGGGATAGCTTTTCCTATCATTCGAGGAAGTAACGACCGTCGTGTACGGCACCGGGAACGTCGATCACCTGACTCATGCCCTCGAGGTCGTGGAAGATCTGAGACTGACTGCACGGGAACACGATCTTATCGCGTCGATAAGACGACCTCCATATTCAAGGAGTTCGAAGAGAACAAGACCGCGCAGTTCTTCCGGTGACATTCAGGCTGAGATGCCGCGGGCGTTACAAGACTACCTTCAGCGATGAGGAACGAATCATGTGGAGCACTTCAACAGAAGAGGTCCGCAAGCTCGTGGCCTGTGTCGATTACTCGGAGGTGTTGACCATCACCGCCGGACACGAGGAAGCGCGGAAAGCCTGCTCCGACGCGAGAAAGTACGGTTTCAGGGCCGTTGTCGCCTTTCCGTGGAACCTCGGGGTTCTCGTCGACGAATTGACAGGCTCTAGCGTGCGCGCACAGATTCCGGTAGGTTTCCCGTCCGGTTGCGTTACCACCAAAACGAAGTGTGCCGAGGCCGAGGAGGGTCTCGAACGCGGCGCGACCGACGCCGATATGGTTATGAATGTCGGGGCGTTTAAGAGCCGAAACTACGAGCTGGTGTCGGCTGATATTGCCGCGGTCTCCGCCGTCGTTCGCGCTTACGGAGCGCCCTTCAAGGTGATCATAGAAATCGGCGCGTTATCGGACGAGGAGATCGTTACCGCTTCGAAACTCGTCCAGGACTCGGGGGCGGACTTTATCAAGACCTGTACCGGCTTCGCACCCGGTCGCGCCACCAATCACGCTATAGAGTTGATCCGCGAGACCGTTGGTCCGGAACTGGGGATAAAGGCTTCCGGCGGCGTGGCGTTGATGAGGTCGGGAGCGACGGTAGTCGCCTTCCGGGGCCACCTCGTGGAGCAACTCGAGAGAATCGGCTGGAAGCAATAAGATCTTAATCTCTCGGCCGCGCCTCGCGCGTTCGCTCCCGCAGAACGCGTGAAGCCCTTCGCTCGCCGCGGCAGCACTCGGTTCGGTTGGGCGAACGCGATCTGTTCCACCGATAACGCTCCAAATCGCGGACGATGTTCGGGCTGAGGTAGCCGCACAACTTTGCGAATGGCCAATCGTCGGCGTAGCCGTCGCCGAAGGCGGCGTGGTACTCGGTCCGTGCACAAGTATCAGCGCCGGCTGGTTCGGGTGGCGTGTCGACTCCACCGAGCAGATTATCTCAACGCAACGACCTGCAGCGTCGCCATCCCCTTCACGTGAGCTAGGCCGGAGCACCGCCTGAGGATCAAAGCGATATACGCAGTCGTCCTCAGGGTCGGTGAGTTCCATCAGCTCGGGCGCCTTTTCGAACTGACTTTGCAGTGGCGGCTCGGTGCCAATGCAGAGTGGACTGGCGGTGCGCGACAACTCCTACTCATAGTATGCCAATCCGAACCATAACGGCAGGTGTTTCCTCACTTTTGGGACCGTCAAGGAGAACGAGCACCAGTTCTCGTCGGCCTTTGGCTTTTCTATGCTAGCATCCGGGGCCGCCTGCCCCACCCGCGTGAGAACCGCCCGCACCAGCTCAAAGAGTTGTAAGCGTCAAAACGCCCCGTCGCTGCAAGGTAGCCGACGGTTCCGGCCGCAAACTCCCCACCGAGGGCCTGGGGAGTTCTCTCTGCAATAAGGGGGAATTTACCCTTGCACTTTACATTCAGAGCGCGTTACTGCAGAGAAATCACAGCGAGCTGCATGCTGGTGGGGCATTCGGTGGCGCGCTATCCAAACGGGCTTCCGGACCTGGTGCCGGCCGAGTTCTGCGAGCAATGCAATGACAACTACGCCGCCACGGCGCAAACCGCGGTGTTCTAATCCGAGGTTCGCTGGTGCACGGTCTTGAGAACCGCTTCAACGAATGTGCGAAAGTCGTCGAGTCTGGTCGTGATCAGCCGGTGAACACGGTTCCAGTCGATGCGCTCGTATTCATGCACCGAAATGTTGCGGAACCCGACTGCGCGTCGAAGGCGCTCGGCGAGCTCGCGGTCTATGATCTCGGCATCGGCTAAGACGGAAAACGTCTCGGCCATTGTGGTCGGGGCGTCCCAGCCGCGCTCGGCGATGAGATGGGCTGCAATGTCGACGCAGAGCTGCACGGCACGCTGCAGATTGACCGAGACGATATCCTGCGCATCGTAATCCGTCTGCAAGGCATCGGCGTTAGGGGGCGTCTTTTCGACGATGCGTCTCAGACACCGTCGGATCGATTCTATCTTGAGATCGAGAAGGTCATGATCCGGCAAGAAAGCGCTCCCTGTTCCTGCGCCGGATCATGCGAACGTTCGGCAGCATGTCGGCGTCGAAGGCGAGCATTCGGATGATGAGCTCGGCGCGAACGGCCGGGCGACGGCATACCAGCACCCGGCCGGTGGTCAGCACTTGCTTGAGAAACAACCCGCCGGCCCGGGCCAGATCGCGCACCTGCACTTCTTTCCCAGTTGCGCGGGTCGCTGCAAGGCTTAGCTCAACCAGCCGCTCGGCCTCCAGTTGCGTCCGGGCGTCCCGCGCCACCGCGAGGTCTATGTCGCTGTCGCATCGCGCGTTTCCGCTCGCCTGCGAGCCGTACAGGATCGCGAGCTCGATCTCGGGGAAACCCGCAAGCTCGCCCGTTAGAATCTCAACGAGACGATTACTCGCGGAGCTCGTGCCGGCCGTGTCCATGCTTACAGAGTACGCGATTCATCGGTTGTCGTCCAGCCGGCCGTGCACCCACACCCCGGCCGATACCGTCGAGAGTTCTCCATGTTCGATATGCTCTGCCGCGTGAAATTGCCAAGCCTCTTGCCACGCTCTTTTTGAGTCAAGTGTTGTCCGGTTATGCTGTGATTGTGCGGATCGACGTGAGTTCCGGTCCTATTGCCTCCCGTTCATCCTCAATGTCGTAATCGTCCTGGAGTCCGAGCCAGAATTTTGGGGAGACGCCAAAATATTTTCCCAATCGAAGCGCTGTGTCTGCGGTAATCCGGTATCGTTGGCCAGTCGATACGCAGTAATTCGCATCGGAACAAGGAACTCTTCCCTGAGCACTTCACCCGGTTGCACGTTTGGTAATCGCGTCATGTTAATCCTCCGTGTTAGTGATAACCGACGACCTCGACGTCGTGAACGTCGCCATCGTCCCAGCGAAAGCATATCCGCGACTGGTCGTTGATCCGGATGCTATACATATGGGCTTTCAGTTCCCTTACTGAGATTGTTTTCATGCGTTATAGTATAGCAAGCAAAACTCAAAGCATCACTGTTAAACGTTACACTTTGAGTCTCAAGACCATAGATAGATCCTCACCGAGCACCGGCAGTTGTCGTTCCGTGGCAAGGCGTCCCGTTTTATCCTGATCGAACTGCTCGAAGGTCCCTAACAGGTCAATGTCACTATCCGGTCGAAGATCATCGCGAAGCGCCGGGCCGAACACAGATATTTCGCGAACACGGAAACTATGCGCGATCTCTCCAACCGCCTGCCGCATCGCCAGGCCAGTGTTTACCATGCCAAAGGCGCTGCGCCCGTTCTTTCGCCACGATCGACGACTCTTCTCCGAGGTGTCCCGGCTCATCTAAGGCATCCTCGGAAAATGCTACCACGAGGCCACCGGCAGATCGCTACATACCGGGATGGTCGTCGCGCACCAGACATTCGGCGACACGCTGCGTTGGAATCCGCATTTCCATGCGATCGTCTTGGAGGGCGGCTTTGACGATGTGGGCACGTTCGTCCATAGCCCCTTCTCCGGGCTGCAGTCGATGAGCGGAGGCTTCCCGCCGGCGGGGAAGACCGGGGTCACCTGGTCAAAGGTCGACGGTCTCCACCTAGCTTCGCCGCTGATCGTCTTACCGCGAATTCTCTACTGATGCGCAATCGCCTTCGTCAATCCCATCCTGTCCCAACTTAGGGCACGCGGTTAAAACGAGAATTGATAATTCCTCACCATTTTGATACACTATTGCATAACGTTTCGAATTCGCTGCATTCAGTTTTCGCGACGTTATTGACATGTTCACTATTCTGTTGAAGGAGGAACCATGAGGAGCTGGAAAATTGCTTCGCTGTTCGCTTTTTGCCTGGTGACGGTTCTTGCCGGATGCTCTGACCTGTTCACTGCCGAGGTCATTCAGGAAGAACCGGAATCCGGGGCGACCGATTCGGAGGAATCGGCGGATGTCGAAGGGATATCGGTATATCCGGCGGTATTCGCGATTCAACCGGGACAGACTTCAAACGTGATCGAAGCGCGTATTGTCCCCGAGAATATCTCCAACGCGTGGATTACCTGGGAGAGTCAGGACGAATCCGTTGCTACGGTGGACTCCGGCGGAGTAGTGACGGCGGTATCCGAAGGCACTACCTGGATAACAGCGACCACCTCCGACGGTGAACACTCCGAGCACGTGTTTGTTCTCTCCGGCGACGACGTTGTCGGCAGGAAAGGACCTGCAGGCGGCACGATTCTTTACCACGATGATAATGGCGATCATGAGTGGGACTACCTGGAGCTTGCGCCGGAGGAGACTGAGTGGGTCGATAAGCCCTGGGGTGGTAAGGGCCGGTCAGCCAACCCGCATAACCATGACGATATCGGCGTTGGAGACGGAAAGGATGCCACTGATCGCATTGTAAGGCGGCTCGGAGAAGAGGACCCTTTTTACGAAAACTACGATGATCCTGATTGGCAATCGGGCGAGTACGCCGCGCGACTTGCACGCTCGCTGGTACACGAACACATGGGCCGGACGTTCGGCGACTGGTTCCTGCCGTCTCAGAGCGAGCTGCGCCAGGTTTTGTGGAATCTAGGTGCCCAAGGGGACGACTTTCCTTTGGCTGAGGATTTGTACTGGAGCTCCTCGGAGGAGTATGACGAGGACAGTTCCGAAGTGGCGGAGGATTTTGCGGTTACCGTAACGTTTGGTTGGGGGGTGGGAGATTGGGAAGCAAAGCCCGGTGACCCCGTTACCCGGGCCAAGGATGATCTGAATCGCGTGCGGGCGGTACGCTCATTCAGCCCCGACGTTACCCATTGAAGCCACAATTGCGTTGTTTCGCCGATAGTTCAAGTTCGGCACACGCTTGAACGACTCGTCGGACAGTCCCGGTCGAGAGTCGCCTCCACAAGCTCATCGTCCTTGACGAAGTTAATCGCCGCCTCGAGGGCCATGAGAAGGGGCGGCGTGCGAATAACGTTGTCATCGCGCCCCGCGGCTCCAGATTAAACAGCGCGTACGGCACGGCCGTGGACCGTTTAGGAGTCAAGATGCCGATTCAAGCGCACGCGTGGCCCGACGGATTACGATTCAGACGGTTCCAGAACGAGCCGGTGTTATGGAATCCAGCCGGATGATCTGGGCTTCGATGAAATCAATGTCGTGCGCATCCCCGCCCCGCGTCCACGATGCCGATCGTGCACGCGCCGCGGGGTCGGCCTCCGGCTCCCAATCTGCCGCGGCTACGCCGCGACAGGATTTCCGCCTCCGTCCTTGCGCTTCCGGTGTCAACAGGCCACAGACCGTAGATAGATTCCGACGTGGATTTACGGTGTACTCCCCTACACCACCGAAGCCCGCCGTCGGGAACCGAAGCTCACGCGGAGGCGAAACGAGATGATCGAGACAGTACGTGAGGAGATTCGCGGGAAGCTCGAAGCGCTTCGAGACGCGGGCTGTACAAGCGCAAGCGGGTGCTCACCTCACCGCAGTTAGCTCACATAAGCACGACGGGAACTGGGGGCACGCTCAACTTCTGCGCGAACAACTACCTCGGCCTTGCCAATAACCCGAAGGTCGTCGAAGCGGCCCGAGAGTCGCTTGACCGGTGGGGCTTCGGGCTCTCCTCGGTGCGCTTTATCTGCGGCACGCAGGAGATCCACAAGCAGCTCGAGTTCGAGCTCGCCGGCTTCGAGATCACTCCCGGCGAGCACCCGATCGTGCCGGTGACGCTCGGCGGCCCACTCCACCGAGTATATCGAGCGGGCGATCGACGCGTTAGCAGCCGTGCGTGAGGAGCGGCAGCTGTAGCGCAGTGCGGCGCAGCGCTGCCGGGTATTGTCTCCGTTGCCTCTGCCGCTGATGCGGTGTCGTGGCCTCGGGGTCCGAGAACGCCGGCCCTATAGCTTGGCCCCGAGCCATTCCGGACATCGGGCCCGGGCGCGGTCGAGGTTGTTGCGGATCGCCCGCCGGCCGGCCGATGGTGAGGCTGTTCAAACCTTCGATCGAGGCCAGGCGGACAGCCGCTTCCACAATGGCCGCGTGCGTGGCCTCGCCGTCCGAGCGGCGCCGCGGTTCGTCACTGGGAAAATCGGGCGTTCTCATGTTGACAAGATAACACGACCGTGCTAATTTAGTAAGCACGGTCGTGCCAACTATTTCCAACGACCGGAGCGGAATCCACGAAGGAGGGACCGACACGGCGAGCCTCGTACCGGCGCACGGGGGCTAGGGAGGCGGATTGATCGCACGGGCCTACCTCGAGCGATGGGCAAACCGGTCGAGTTCCGAAGGGAGGTGACAACATGGCAATGGCAAAGGTGAATGGCGTTCGACTCTTTTACGAGCTTGATGGCACAGGGGAGGTTCCTCTCGTGTTGGTACATGGGTCATGGAACTCCCACCAGGACTGGGATCTCGTCGTGCCGAACTTGACGGATGAGTTTCGGGTTCTCAGATATGATCGCCGTGGCCACAGCCGGAGTGAACGCCCTACCGGACAGGGAAGCGTTCGTGAGGACGTCGCTGACCTCGCAGCCTTGATCGAGCACCTGGAGCTTGTGCCGGCGTGGGTGGTCGGGAACTCCTTCGGCGCGTCGATTGCGCTGCGGCTGGCCGGCGAGCATCCCGACCTCCTGCGAGGCGTCATCGCGCACGAGCCACCGTTGTTCTCGTTGCTTGCCGATAATCCGACCCTCTCGCCGATCGTTGCGGATGTCCAGACAAAGATCAGATCTGTAGCTGAACGGATTGCTTCGGGAGACCACGCCGCCGCTACCGAACAATTCGTCGAGACCGTGGCACTCGGTCCTGGCGCTTGGGAAACGCTGCCACCTGACTTTAAGCACGTGCTTATCGAAAACGCGCCGACGTACCTCGACGAGGCGAATGATCCGGATGCGCTTGCCTTCGATCTCGATTGGATCAGTGGCTTCTCGAAGCCGGTACTACTAACTGTTGGCGATCAAAGCCCGCCAACCTTCGCACCCGTGGTTACCCGGCTCTCAGGGGCGCTCCCCCGGGCAGAGGTCGTCACCTTGGCGGGGGCTGGCCACATTCCGCAGGCAACCCATCCAGATACCTACGTCGACGTGGTCACCGGGTTCACCTGTACGCGTGCCGCATGACACGCGGCCGCACGCGAACCGCTATCAATCGCCTCGAGTTGCGCGTCGAATATGACCAGGAGGAATGCCATGGGCGAGTCAGAAGAAAACAGTGCTGAGCCTACCGTCATCCTATCCGAGGAGAGCGATTTGTTTGACTTCGGTGGACTCGGCGTGCACTGGAAGATTGATGGCGCCGATACCGGTGAGCGCTTTTGCATTGTTCATCATCCCATTGCCCCCTGAACCTTAGCTGCTCCCCTACACTACCACCACAACGAGGATGAGTATTCCTACGTCGTGGAAGGAACGCTGGGGGCGCTGCTCGGCGACGAGGTTGTAGAGGCTGGACCCGGAACGTGGGTGTTCAAACCACGCCACCAGTGGCACACGGTCTGGAATGCCGGGGATACGCCGTGCCATATCATCGAAGTCATATCGCCGGCCGGATTCGAGAACTTCTTCCGGGAGTCGGCCCGAGCGTGGGACGACAGTGACGACAGTGACGACATTGAGCAGTATGCGGCGATCAACAAGAAGTACGCGCTCGAGATGGACTTTGACAGTGTACCGGCGCTATGCGAACGGTTTGGCCTGACCTCTCCGGAGTCCAAGTTCTCCGAGCAGTACGCCGAGACCGGGTTGCCGCTGCGGTCCGGCTAACGCGGAATTACTTCTTCTTGCGTCGCCGTGAGTGCTTCGACAAACCATTCGAGGCACTCCTCCGCATTGGTCACCGGGTTGTTCAAGACCGAAGTAATTGGAAAACAGGGCCCCTGGCGAAGCCTGCAGACGGTGGAGTATGCTACGCCGGAGTGGGTGGACTGGTTCAACAATCGGAGGCTCCTTGGGCCCATCGGGGACGTTCCCCCAGCGGAGCGCGAGCGAGCCTACTACATGCAGGAAGAGACCCCAGCCGCGTGGCTGGACTCACATAAATCAGTCTCCGGAGAAACCGGGGTGGTTCAGGGGGAGAACCAGGGCCGTACGGGGTAGTCCAACCTCCCGTATCTAAAGAAACTTCTCGACAGAGACATCGAAGATCTCCGAAAGGCGCTTAGCCACAGCCTTACTGATGCCTCTCTGACCGTTTTCCATGTTCGATATGTTCTGTCGGCTGAGGCGCCCG
>PUNW01000181.1 GCA_003552665.1 Spirochaetaceae bacterium
GAGGTGATCTACCAACAGCTCGCAACTCCTTAACAGGTGTAGTCATAACGCTATAGTCAAAGCGCTCCACAGCGTACACAAATGTATACAATCGGTGCGGTCATATTGCTGCCCTTGTTTTTTTCCTACCGGTAAGCTGCTTCATTGTAACAACTTATACTTGTTTTTTGTCGTTTCGCTGATTTGGCATGCAGGTTGCTTCAGATCCCTGTAGGAGAGTTTTATGCAGAAGAAAGCAGCACGTGCAGAAACCCAGGATGATCTGCTGAAGTCGTATTTCGACCAGATCAAGAAAACACCTTTGCTGAGCTTTGAGGAAGAGCAGGAACTCTCGAAGCGTATTGAGAATGACGATCAGGAAGCGCGCCGCAGACTCGTGGAGTCCAATCTGCGCCTGGTGGTGAAGATCGCCAAAGCCTACGTGGGGCCCGGCGTGTCGCTCATCGACCTCGTCCAGGAAGGCAACATCGGGCTCCTGAAGGCGGCTTCCAAGTTCAACTATAGGAAAAACGTTCGATTCAGTACCTACGCGTCGTGGTGGATTCGCCAGGCAATTACGCGGGCGCTGAGCAACAAGCGCCGGCCGATCCGTCTGCCGCACCGGAAGGAAGACGCTCTGAAGCGCATTCAGCGCGCCTACACGGTGTTGAGTCAGGAGCATTCGCGCAAACCGACTACTGAGGAGGTTGCGGCGGAAGTGCAGATGACTCCGGCAGAGGTGGAGGACATTCTGCGCATCTCGAACGCGGTGGTGTCGCTCGACAGCGATATCAACGACGATTCGGGAACTTTTCACGATGTGTTTGAGGATTATTCCTACGCGCCGGACATCACAATAATGCGTGAGACTGTGCGCGACGCAACCCTGCAGTTCCTCGACCGTTTGAAGGACAAGGAAAAGCAGGTGCTGATGTATCGCTTCGCTTTCTACGGCGGCGAACGCTACACGCTGAAACGCATCAGCGATGAGCTCGGTATCTCACCCGAGACCGTGCGACAGGTTGAGATGCGAGCGATGCGGAAGCTCCGAGCGCAGGCAGGAGAGATGCGCGAATACATCTTTAATTAGTCTCTTAGGACCCATTCTCCCTCCTTACCGTCACCCCGCACCTGTCGGTGTTCCCCAAGCGCCGGCAGGCAGCGGGGTGTCTTTTTTGCGCCGGTCGGCGCTATCTGCGGGCGAGTTATCTGCGAGCGGGCTATCTGCGAGCGAGTTCGTGCTGGGCGGCGCGATCGTAACGGCGCCGGCTTGACCCGGAGCTCACGGCGCGATAGCTTAGACCGCAATGGCTGCCGCACGCAATTCTGAGCGGAAAGCATCACAACCAAAGATCGTGCACGGCAGGCCGGGTGGAGGAAGTAGTCCGGGCGGACGAAGCGGGCAGGGCGGGCAGAGCCGGCGAGGTGGCCGAAGCCGGCGGGCCGTGCAACGCCGGCGTGTGGCTGTTCTGTACACGCTGCTCGTAGTCATCACGGGCTTGCTCACGCTGATCCTTTTGGGTCTCCCTCGGGAAGCGCCGCCTGACCCGGAGCGGGTCGTTGATGACCCGGAGACGGGTGTACACTTGGAGCCGGCGGAGGTATACCCGGACGCCGGTGATGAGTCTGTCTCGGCGGCGGTCCCGCGGCAGCCGGAGCAGCCGCCGCCGGAGGAACGAACCCCGGAGGCCGATCTGCGGCCGGAGCCGCTTCCCTCGGCGCTGCGACCGATCGAAGAGGCGCCGCGACTGTACGTCGTCCTCGATGACGCCGGCGCAAGCCTGGAAGAAATCGAGCCGTTTCTCCAGCTCGAGTTTCCGTTTACGGTGGCCATTCTGCCGCACCTGCCGGCCGCTCGTGAGGTCGGCGATGCTGCGCTTGAGTCCGGGCGCGAGCTGATTCTGCACCAACCGATGGAAGCGCTGAATGCGGCTGATCCCGGTCCCGGCGCCATCGAGCTGGGCCACGATGAAGCGGATGTGCGCGCCATTCTCGAGCGCAACCTCGCGTCGCTGCCGCCGGTGGTCGGCGTGAACAACCACATGGGGTCGCGCGTGACCGAGGACAAAGAGCTGATGCGCGCTGTTCTCGCGGACCTGCACGAACGCGAGCTGTTTTTTCTGGACAGCCGGACGACCCACCGCTCGGTGGCAGGCAAGATTGCATTCGAGGTGGGGATACCTTTTATGGAGCGAGATGTGTTTCTAGACCATGATCCGCAACGCGAAGCAATTGAGGCCGCCCTGCAGCACGCGCTTACGATCGCCGACACGCGCGGACACGCAGTCATGATCGGCCACGTAATGGTGAGTGAGCTCGCCGAGGTGTTTGAAGAGATCTACCCGGAGCTCGCCGCGCGCGGGTATCGCTTTGAGCCGCTCTCTGAATACTTCGAGCACTCAGTCAACGATGCAGTCAACGATGACGATTCTGGGGATTGAAAGCTCCTGCGACGAGTGCTCGGTGGCGCTTGTTGCCGATGGAACCCAGCTCCTCAGCCAGGTGGTGGCTACCCAGGTCGAGTATCATCGGCCCTATAAAGGCGTTGTGCCCGAGATCGCCTCGCGCAAGCACACCGAGTGGATCTTCGACGTCTACCGGCAATGCCTGCAAGAGGCCGATATGAGCGCCGAGCAGATCGACGGAATAGCCGTAACCTGCCGGCCGGGCTTGGTAGGGTCGCTCCTTGTCGGTGCCTCGTTTGCCAAGGGGCTCGCGTTTGCGCTCGAGAAACCGCTGATCGGTGTCGATCATATCCTCGCGCACCTCTACGCGCCCCACCTCGAGTGTGAGCTCGAGTATCCGTTTCTCGGGGTGCTGCTCTCAGGCGGGCATACGCTTATTGCGCGGGTAGAGGGCTACGACGAGGTAGAGGTGGTCGGTGCGACGATCGACGACGCGGTCGGTGAGGCCTTTGACAAGGTCGCCGGCTACTTCAACCTCGGGTATCCCGGCGGGATAGAAATCGACCGGCGGGCACGCATGGGGGACGCGCGCGCGTATGGCTTCCCGGCGCCGCGGCTGCACAAAGGCGATCACCTGTTCGATGTCTCGTACTCGGGACTCAAGACCGCGGTTGTCAATCAGCGCGAGCAGTTCCGCGATCCGGCGTATGAGGCGAGCATCGAGAATATCTGTGCGGCGTTCGAGAAGGCGGCGGTGGAGATGCTCGTAAGCCGCGTGCTCAAGGCCGCCGAGCGCTATAAGCTGAGCACCGTGGTGGCGGGCGGCGGGGTCGCCGCAAACACCTACTTCAGGCAAGCGCTCGCGCGGGAGCCGGGTTTACGCGTGGTGCTTCCGTCGCTTTCACTGTGCACCGATAACGGCGCGATGGTTGCTGCTTTGGGCTACGAGTATCTTTCGCGCGGGCGCCGTTCGGAACTTGATCTCGATGTATCTGCGCGCACGCCGGGGTTCAGGCGCGCCTACCCGTGAGCGCCGCGCGCCTCAGTCTGAAGCCAACTGGCGGCTGAGGGCACGGAGATCCTCGTCTTCCTCGTACAACACCGGCGGTCTGAGGACCGGCGCGTCGATCAGTTTGCGCGCGATCTGGTCGACGTTATAGGCGAATCGGCTGTCCGGCCGGCGAAGAATGTCTGGCCGGCGTTCCAGTACCGAACGCGAAATCTCCTCGTCGTAGGGCAGTACCCCCGCGTATTCCAGCTCCAGGCCGAGATTCTTGCGCACTATCCCGCGCAAGCGCGCGCCGAGCTGCAGGTCCGCCGAGCTTCGTCCCATGTTCAGCACCACCCGCGGGGCGAAGGCTGCTAACTGCTCCTCGGCGCGGTCGGCGCTTTCGGCCGAAACCGACCGCAAACGGCGCGGAAGGTCTTGGAAGCTGTGCGACGAGCCCTCCAGTTTCCGGTTGCCGAACTCCTCGATTACCTTGCGTTCCTCGCTCTTGGCGGGAAAACTGCGGTAGATCAGACGAAACAGCGCCGTCTTCAGGAACGAGTAGGCGTTGAGAATTGAGGTTGGCTCGAAGGTGCAGACCACGAGCCCACTAGATGTTGTGAGGAAAAAATCGATGGTGTTGTATGAGGAACCGGAACCCAGATCCAGAATCACAAAGTCCGCGGGGAGCCCGCTCAGCTCCTTTATCATTCGCTGCTTGCGGAAGAACGGCAGGTTCGCCGTTCCGGGCAGCAGGGCATCGCCGGGGACAAAGAACAGGCGTTTGACCTCGGTCTCGAGCAGGAGCGCTTCAATCGAGTCCTCCTGCTTGGTGATGTAATGGCCGACGCCGGCGTACTTATTGCGCATGCCGAGGACCGTGTGCAGGTTGGAGCCGCCGAGGTCCAGGTCAACGAGCACCACCGCCTTCCCGGCGCGCGCGAGCGCGACGCCGAGGTTGGCCGAGAGAACGCTTTTGCCGACGCCGCCCTTGCCGCTGGCGACCGGAAGTACTACCGTCATGCTTGGCCTGTACTATAGTAGAAAGGCGCCGCCCCTTCAACGGCCAAGCAAAACCCGGCCAAAGGCCGAGCGGCGGGCACGCGGCGGCTTGATTGACAGCACGCTGATTTCCCTCTACGCTACGCGGGTTATGAGTAAGGAATACGATCTCGACGCGGTAATCCGGAAAGTCCCGGATTTTCCCAAGCCGGGGATACTGTTCTACGACATCACCGGCATTTTGGTGAATCCAGAGGCGTTTCGCTACTGTGTGAACAAGATGATTGCGATGTACCGTGACAGCGGAATCGAGGGAATCGCCGGTATCGACGCGCGCGGGTTCGTGTTCGCAGCCCCGCTCGCGTATGAGTTGCAGATTCCGCTCATTCTGGTGCGAAAGAAAGGCAAACTCCCGGGGGACAAGCACGTCAACCGCTTCACCCTTGAGTACGGCGAGGATCAGATCGAGATACATCGGGCGGACCTTCACCCCCCGCGCCGGGTGTTGATCGTGGACGATCTGATCGCGACCGGTGGAACGCTCAAAGCTACCGCCGAGATCCTGGAAGCCGCGGGCTCAACTGTGGCCGGCATCTTCAGCGTTGTCGCGCTGCCGTTCCTTGAGTTCGACGAGAAACTTGCAGGCTACGATGTTCGCTATCTTCAGGAGTATCATAGCGAGTAGGGGTTGACAGGTAGCGCCGTGGTTAAGTATGGTTACGACGGTTGGCGACAATTCCCGGTTGTGTAATGGTAGCACTGCAGACTCTGGATCTGCCTGTGGGGGTTCGAGTCCTCCCCGGGAAGCTATCAATGGCCCCTTCGTCTATCGGCTAGGACGGGTGATTCTCAGTCATCAAAGAGGGGTTCGATTCCCCTAGGGGCTACGAGTTCACTGCCGGCCTGCTTCAGGCCGGCTTTTTTGTGCGCGCCCGGCAGGGCGCACTGCTCCGTCGATATGAGCCGAGGCCATTCGAGCCGTAGCGGCATTCAGTCCGGCGAAAACCCTTCGTCACGGTTCGGGAGCCATCCGATCCCTGCGAGTCAGGAAGGGGAGTATGCGACAGGAACGTAACCTGCTGATCCTGGAAGACGGGTCAGTGTACTCGGGCCGGTCCTTCGGCGCGGCGGCGCCGGAGCTCGATCGGTTGGTTGACGATGATCGCGCCGCAGCCCCGCCCGCCGGGGCGGTAGGCCCGCACGCTTCAAGCCTATCGGGGGAAAGCGCGGCAGTCGCGGCGCCCCTCGCCGAAGGCAAAGCCGCGGGTGAAGTGGTGTTTAATACCGCGATGTCGGGTTACAACGAGGTCCTGACCGACCCTTCTTACACCGGCCAAATCGTGGTCATGACCTATCCGCACATCGGCAATTACGGCACCTCTAACGATTGGTCCGAAGTCGGGCCTGAGGAGGGCCGCAGGTCTGCGGCGGTGAAACCGGCCGGCTTTGTCGTCCGGCACCTGTACCAGGGCCCGGTCCCGGCTGGGCGCTGCAGGTTGGAGGAGCTGCTTGCCGCTCACGCTACCCCCGGCATCAGCGAGGTGGACACCCGCAGGCTCACGCTGCGGCTCCGCGACCAGGGGAGCTGCAACGGAGTGATCCTCAAGGCGCCGGATCAGGCCGCCGGCGGCATCGGAGCCGCCGACCTCGAGCGCGTGCGCGCGTTTCTGAAGGGCTTCCCGCCGATGGAAGGGCGTAATCTGATCGGCGCGGTGGGAACGCGTGAGCCGGTGACGCTGAACCCCTTGGGATCTCCACGCATCGCTTTGCTCGATTGCGGGCTCAAAGCCAACATCATCCGCGAGCTGACTGCGCGCGGCGCTGCGGTCACGATTCTGCCGAGCACCGCCGGTGCGGAAGAGCTCGCCGAAACCTCCTCAGATGCCCTGTTCCTCTCGAACGGCCCCGGTGACCCCGCGGTACTGCAACAGCAGGTGGAGCTCGTGCGGCAGTGTGTGGACCGCCTACCGGTCCTGGGTATCTGCCTGGGGCACCAACTGATCGCCGAAGCACTCGGGGCAAAGACCTACAAGATGAAGTTCGGGCACCACGGGATCAACCATCCGGTGCGCGATGAGCTCACCGGCAAGGTATTCGTGACCTCGCAGAATCACGGGTTTGCGGTGGACGAGTCCAGTTTGCCGGGCGAGGCGCAGGTGTGGTTCAAGAACGCCAACGACGCCACCAACGAGGGGCTGGTGGACCGCAAGCGCCGCGTCCTCTCGGCGCAGTTTCACCCCGAGTCGGCACCGGGGCCCACCGACTCGCTCTGGATCTTCGATGCATTCCTCGATGCGGTGAGGGAGTCGTAACATGGGCGCGCGGCGCGATATCAGCAAAATTCTCATCATCGGCTCGGGACCGATCATGATCGGCCAGGCTTGCGAGTTTGATTACTCCGGCAATCAGGCCGTCCGAGCACTAAAGGAAGAGGGATACACAGTCGTCCTCGTTAACCCAAATCCGGCTACCATCATGACTACGCCCGGGACCGCCGACAGCATCTACATGGAGCCGCTCGAGGTGCCATACCTTGAAGCCATCATTCAGGCCGAACGGCCGGACGCGGTACTTCCGACCATGGGCGGACAGACCGCCCTCAATCTAACGATGGACCTTGAGGCAGCGGGGGTGTTCGAGAAGTACGGCGTGGAGGTGCTCGGGGCGCGGGTTGATTCCATTCGCATGGCCGAAGACCGCGGCGAGTTCAAGACCGTGATGGACAAGATCGGGCTGGAGTCAGCCAAGTCCGCGTTCGTGCACAATCTCGACGAGACGCGCGCCTTTATGCAGCGCAGCGGGCTTCCGATCATCATCAGGCCGAGCTACACCCTCGGCGGACGCGGCGGCGCGATTGCCTACAGCCGCGAAGAAACCGAGCAGCTGGTGGAATGGGCGCTGGCCGAGAGCCCGACGCACACCGCACTGCTCGAGGAGTCACTCCTGGGTTGGAAGGAGTTCGAGCTGGAGGTGATCCGTGACGCCGCCGATAACGCCGTGATCGTCTGCTCGATCGAGAACATAGACCCGATGGGCGTGCATACCGGCGACAGCATTACGGTGGCGCCGGTTCAGACCTTGTCCGACCGCGCCTACCAGCGCATGCGCAGCGCCGCTATCGAGGTTCTGCGTGCGGTGGGTGTGGACTGCGGCGGTTCGAACGTGCAGTTCGCGATCCATCCGGAAACCGAGCGCATGGTAGTGATCGAGATGAACCCGCGCGTCAGCCGTTCCTCGGCGCTCGCGAGTAAGGCCACCGGTTTCCCGATTGCGCGCTGCGCCGCTAAGCTCGCGGTCGGCTTCACCCTTGATGAGATCGTGAACGATATCACCGGCAAGACGGTCTCGTGCTTCGAGCCGGCGTTGGACTACTGCGCGGTGAAAGTTCCTCGTTTTGAGCTCGAGAAGTTCCCGCTCGGGTATGAACAGCTCGGCACGCAGATGAAGTCGGTGGGTGAGTCGCTCGCGATCGGGCGAAGCTTTCCCGAAGCGCTGAACAAGGCGATTCGAGCGTGTGAGTTCGGTTTCGACGGCATCGAAGAGCTCGAGGGCATTGAAGCAGCGACGCTCGATCGCATGATTGACAGCCTCCATCCGCGGCGCTTGTTCGCTGTCTACACGCTGCTGAAACGGCGCGGTGCGTCCGTGGTGGACGAGCTTGCCGGGCGCACCGGCTATGATCCGTGGTTCCTGTACCAGCTCCACGAGCTCGGCGAGACCGAACGCCGCCTCGAGCGCGAGGAGCTCTCGCGCGAGCTGCTCCTCGAGGCAAAGGCGGCGGGCCTGACCGACCGGCGCATCGCCGGGCTGCGCGGCGAGGAGGAAGCGACGGTACGCGCCGAGCGCGAGCGCCTCGGATTGTTCGCCGGTTATCACTTCGTGGATACCTGCGCCGGTGAGTTCGATGCTGACACCCCGTACTTCTACGGCACCTACGGCGAGATAGATGAGGGCGAGCCGCTCAAAGACGGCGGGGTTGTGATTCTCGCGAGCGGGCCGAACCGCATCGGACAGGGGCTTGAGTTCGACACCTGCTGTACGCTTTCCTCGATGGCTTACCGCCGGCTCGGAGTGAAGACCGTGATCGTCAACTCCAATCCTGAGACAGTGTCAACAGACTTCAACGTGTCCGACCGGCTGTATCTCGAGCCCCTCACCGCCGAGGACGTCGCTGAAGTGCTGCGCAAGGAGGGGCTGCGCGACGTTGTGGTGCAGCTCGGCGGACAAACCCCGCTCAACATGGCGCCCGAGTTGGAAGCCTACGGCGCGCGGGTGGTGGGGACGCCGGTGGAGAGCATCAAAGGCGTGGAAGACCGCGGGCTGTTTGCGGCGCTTGTCACGCGCCTCGGCCTGCGGCAACCGGCAAACCGGATGGCGGGGACTGCGGCGGAGGTGGAGCGGTACGCAGGCGAGATCGGCTACCCGGTGCTGCTCCGGCCCTCGTTTGTGCTCGGCGGGCGCAGCATGATGATCGCTTACACGCGCGAGGAGCTCCTGGAGTTTCTCGCCAAGGGTATCGTGATTACGCCCGAACGCCCGGTGCTTGTCGACCAGTTTCTGGAGGATGCGTTTGAGTACGACGTCGACGCGGTGGCAGACGGCGCGCAGGTCTACGTGGCGGGCGTGATGCAGCACATCGAGGCGGCCGGGATCCACTCCGGCGACTCAGCGTGTGTCTTCCCAGCGTACAAGTCTACCCCAGAAATCGAGCAGCAGATCATCGAAGCCACGGCTCTGATAGCGCGTGACCTCGGCGTGCGCGGGCTTCTCAATATCCAGTTCGCGGTCAAAGACGATCTGTTGTACGTCATCGAGGTCAATCCACGCGCTTCGCGCACCGTGCCGTTTATCTCCAAGGCCACCGGTGTGGACCTCGTCGACGCGGCGGTACGTGTCTGGCACGGCGAAGATTTGGCCGCGCAGGGGCTGATCGATGAATCGGTTTCCGGAGTCGGCGGGGTGGGCACCGGGCGCTGCATCACCCAGTGGGCGGTCAAGGAAGCGATGTTTTCGTTCGACCGCTTTCGCAACCTGGACCCACTGCTCGGACCGGAGATGCGCTCGACCGGCGAGGCGATCGGTATCGGGGCGGACTTCGGCGAGGCGTTTGCGAAGGCAAGCGCTGCGGTCGGGACGCGCCTGCCGACCACCGGGCGCGTGTTCGTCTCGGTGCACGATGCCGATAAGCCCTCGGTGCTCCCGATCGTCCGCGAGCTGCAGGAGCTCGGGTTTCAGATTGCAGCGACGCGCGGCACCGCGCAGTACCTCTACGACAACGGAGTGTTCGCCGAGGTTATGCTGAAGGTGCACGAGGGGCGGCCGAACATTCTCAATCACCTGCAGGCCGAGCGCGTGGATATGGTTATCAACACGCCGCTCGGCCGCTATACGCAGCGCGACGATGACTACATCCGGATCGAGTCCCTGCGGCGTAAGGTTCCCTACACCACCACGATCTCAGCCGCAACCGCAGCCGTAGCCGGAATCCGGTATCTCAAGCAGGGGCGCATCGAGGCGCGCAGGCTGCCCGAGGGTCCCGGCGTTCCGGAAGGAGCGAGCGCACCCCAGGGCCCCGGCGTGCCCGAGAGGCCCGGTCTGAAGGCCGAGAGGCCCGGAGCGCGCGCGACACCCGGCCCCTGACCTCGAGGAGCGCCGGTTTCTGTCCCGGGTTCCGGCCCCGGAGCCTGTCTGCCGGTCCCGAGGTCAACCCGCGTCCTCAGGCTGATTCGGCGGTTTCGCCGGCGTTCTCGCCCTCGACCACGTAGTTGTTGTAGTAGTACTCGAGCCCGTCCACCAGCGCCTCCCAGGACGCTTCCACGATGTTTTCGTGCACCCCGACGGTGTCCCAGCTGTCGTTGTGGTCGGTGGTAGTGATGAACACGCGGACCTTGGCGGCGGCGGCTTCTTCGGGGTTGAGGACGCGTACCTTGTAGTCGATCAGGGAGATGCGGTCGAGAAACGGGTGATGGTCGCGCAGGGCATCGCGCAGCGCATGGTCAAGAGTTTCCACCGGGCCGATTCCGACCGCCGCGCCCATCGTCTCGTTGTTCTCCGAGGTCAGGAAGAGGCGCCCAACGGTCTTGGACGGAGCGTCCAGGCTCTTGAACGATTCCAGATGGTAGTTCTTGAGGTCCAGGAGGGGCCGATAGCGGCCGATCGCCTTGCGGACGAGCATATCGAACGACGCCTCGGCAGCCTCATACTCGTAGCCGGCGTTCTCGCGCTCCTTCAGTGTCTGGATCAGCTGTCCGACTACCGGCGCGTTCTTTTCGAACCGCCCGTACTTGTTGAGCCGGTCCACGATCGTTGATTTACCGGCAAGCTCGGAGAGCAGGACCCGGCGGTGATTGCCGACAAGGTTGGAGTCGGTATGCTCCATGAGCTCGGCCGACTTGGCCACCACGTCGGCATGCTGGCCGGCTTTGTGGCTGAATGCTGCAATCCCTACGTACGGCTGGCGCTTGTCGGGGATGATGTTGGCCGTTTCGGATACGAAACGCGAAAGGGTCGTCATGCGGTGCAGGTGCTCGGCAATCGCCGGCTTGTAGCCTTTCTTGATGACCGCGTTCGGGACGAAGACACAGAGGTCGGCGTTTCCGCAGCGTTCGCCCCAGCCGTTGACCGTACCCTGAATCTGGATGGCCCCGTGGTCCACCGCGGTGAGTGAGTTGGCAACCGCCGTTCCGCAGTCATTGTGGAAATGTCCCCCGAGCGGGGCGAGTGA
>PUNW01000316.1 GCA_003552665.1 Spirochaetaceae bacterium
ACCATGGAAACTCCGAGCAGATGTGGGACCCGGAGAACACCAGCGCTCACACCGCGCACACCGTCTATGAAGTGGACTGCATCATCGTCGACCCGGCCCGCGTGAGTTACGCTACCGGAAGTCCGGAGCGGCCATCGCCGGCTCTGCGGGGCGACGGCCGGTTGGCGGATGTGTTTCCGACGGTGCTCGACCTGATGCAGCTGGAGAAGCCGAGCGAGATGACCGGCGAATCGCTGCTGAAACAGGCCTAAGCGCCGGCGCCTCGGGTGACTTCGGGCATCGACCTTTCGCGCGGCCCGGCCTTTTGCCCGGACGGGCTTGTCGTCGCGTCTACTCCAAATAACCGGTGCGCGCGTCGAAACCTTCACGCTGCAACGCCTGCACCGCCTGCCCGATAAGGGCGGGCGGCAGGCGGTTGCCGGAAATCGTGGCCGGAGGCTCGCGGGTGAGCGCCTCCTGTTCCCCGTAGGCGAAGACATGGTCGATAGCACGGTTGGCGTTCGAGAAGGGGTTCCCGAACGGGAGCTCGGCCGCGGCGGAAAATAGCTCTTCGGCCACGGCCGAAACCCGCGCCGAGATCGAGTGCGCGGTCTCCGCGCGGCCTTCCCGCAGCGCGGCGAGCATCTCCGCCAACGGGTGAGCGAAGCAGTTGACGGTCGACAGCAGAAACCCGTGGTACGGGCCGCCGGCGGTACAGTGCCATTCGGCGTACGCGCGCTCAGCGCCGCGCACCAAAAAGAGGCCGTGATAGTCGTGCTCGTGGGCTGCCAGTGCGACCCGGTCGGCGCCGCTGGTGTCTTTGAGCATGTAGAAGCCCGGGTAACCTGCAGCCAGCTCGGCCACGGTCTCAGGCTCCATCTCGTTTTCGGTGATCTGTGGAAGCTGATAGAACGCGAGCGGGACGCCGAGCTCGCCAACCGCCGCGAGCTCGCTGTAGATCTGCGACTGCGTAAGCGCGCTACCCCTGGGCGGGGTAACGGTGAATCCGCTCACGCGACGTGCGCCGAGCTCAGCTGCGAGCGTGCGGGGCTCCCAGCTGTGATCTTCACCGAGCAGTTCCGCGGTCTTCGCGACGATGCTCTCCCGCGCCTCGCCGCGTCCGGTGCGCAGCACCCCGATCATGAGCTTCAGGTCGAGCTCTGCGGACAGCTGCAGCAACAACCCAATCAGCTCGTCCTGCTGCTGCGGGCTCATTTCCCAGCCGTCACCGGTGGATCCGGGGGCGAGGAAGGTTTTCACCACCGGCGCAAGATGCCGGAGGTGGGCGCGTACCCGCTGCGAATCAAGGCTCCCCCCGGTATCACGGTAATGGGTCAACAACGGGCACCACAACTGTGGGATGCCGTCCGGAAAGATCGTTCCCACTATGTTCAACCGCTGCTGCTGTGCGCTGTCGTCCATGTCGTCACTCGCTTTCGTCTTCTTTGGGTTCGGGTTCATCGGGATCAACCAGCAGCTCCAAGCCCGCCGGGCTTATGCGAAGCTCAAGCTGCTTGCGTTCACTTTCGTCCAGGTCAGTATAGACCATGCTGTGCGAACGCTCCAGGGCGTTGGCGTCCGGGTGCGACAGGACGTAGACGTTCGTTCCGCTGGTTTCATCGCGGTCGTCGTCAAGCGTAGTAACGCGCAGGACCAGCTCATACTCGGCCGGAAACTCGAACAGGTGAACGTCTTCCAGACGGGTGTACTCGACCATCTCGAGGTCGGTGTGACGGCGCCTGCCGACCCGGCCGGACTTGGTCTCCTCCTCGTCGATCAGGACGGCATCACCGGCCTGCTCCACAACGACGAGGACCCGTTCGCCCTCCTGCAGCTGAGCCCGTCGTTCGTTGATCATCCCGAAAAGCTTCTCTGAATCGTGTTCGAACTCCTCGCGAACCTCTACTTTGAAGAGGTGCTCCGCATGCCGATAAGCGCGCACCGGCGGATCAACCCACCGGACGCGATCGTCGTCATAGTCTTCCCGGAGGTTAACCGCGATGCGCTCTGCGGCCTCGCTGAACGCGTTCTCGTCGTGCTCATCGCCCCAGTTGTTGGCCGTGATGAAGGTGATACGCTCTTCCTCGGTATCTGCGATGTAGCCGTAGGCGAGCAGGGAGTGATGCCGCTCAGGCGCCACATAGCCGAATGTCGCCGGACGGCCGGCGGCGATTTCCTCGATCAGGGCATCAACCTCGGACCTCAGAGCTTCGAGAGACTGTTCGCCCTGCAGACCGTACCCCTTGGCGATGAACTGGTCGAACATGATGTCGTTCTGCAGCATGTTCATCTCCTCCTGCACGTCTGCGGCTCCCTCGCGCACGGCGTAGATGGTATCGTAATGACGCGGCAGGTCGTCGGGGTTGCGCATATAGCGCACTTGGCTGCCGCTGAAGGCGTAACAGCGGCCGATGCGCCCCCCGAACAGGCGATACGCGAACTCCAGAAGCAAGGTCTGCTCCTCACGCTGCAGAGCACCGAACCGCTCCTCAGTCCACGGGAACAATACTGCGGAGTACGGTCGCACCGATCCGTGAGGGCTGCGACGGTTCGAGAAACGGAAATTGTCCCGGCCCCAGATGAACTCGGAGAAACCTACTTCCAACTCCCGCTCGCAGCTGCCGTTTTCGGTGTCGATTGCCAGTGTCAGAGCGTGGACACCGGGCCCGCGAAACGGGGTGAGCTTCAGGTCGAGCTCTTCTCGTCCACCTGCGGAAAACTCGGCGGTGGTATCCGCGGTCGTGATGCTGACGGTTCTTAGGGCCTTTTCGGGATCGGAAATCACGAACTCTAAAGTCAGCGGCGTTCCGCTGCGCGATTTGATCTCTATCTCGAGTCCGGGGGCATGATCTGAACACCAGTCGCTGATCTCCAGCGCGTTGAGCCGGCCCGCGACCAAAAGCATCATTGCCGGAAGCGCCAGCCGAAACACGGAGCTGCGGAGCCGGCCGCTTCGGCACGCAGCCTGCATCAGATTCCTTAAGCGTTGAGTCATATCACCCCCCACTATAGCAGCCCATACGCGACCTGTACCAGACAGCGTCTGTTTTCGCCCGCCGGCGCCGTGATATGCTTACATTATAAACGACAGCACGCGTGTGCCTATTCCACCACGGGAAAGACACCCCGGGCCGGGATTTTGAGGAGGATTCGTTCTGACGTCCGGAGTTCAGCGTTTACGCCGCGCCGCAATCATCTCAGCTGGTGTTCTCGCGGCTATCCTGTTGCTACTCGCCGTACTGGCGTGGCTGGTGACGCTACCCGCGGTGCAGCGGTTCGCCGCCGACCGCCTGGTCGCTCAGTTCGCCGCACGTACCGGTGGTGAAATTACGTATACAGACCTCCGGCTCAATCTCTCCGCCGTCGGGCGAGGGTTGGTCTCGGTGGAGGTGGAGGGCCTTTCGGTCCTCGACTCCGAAGGCCGCGAGGTACTGAGTAGCGAGCGAGCGGCGGCGGCCTTGCGTTGGCGGAGCCTGCCGGAGCGACGGGTTGAGCTGCCCTACGTGAAGGTAGAGCGCGCGTCGGGATATCTCTACCGCTCCGCTACTACCGGAAGGACCAATCTCTCCGCGCTGATCGAGCCGTTCAGGCCTGACCGCGATGAGCGGCGGCCGGCGCCGCCGGCCGAAGGCAGATGGAGCGCGTCGATCGAGTCTTTCGAGGTTCAGGACTCCGAGCTGCGACTGGATCGGTCGCTAGCGGAGCCGGTAAACCGGGACCGGACGGTGTCGGAGCTTACCCTTGAGCTTACCGGGTTCGAGGCGCGGCGAGGTGACGTGGGCGCGCTGCTTGAACGCGCCGCTTTCGTGCTGCAGACCGGCGGAGACCCGCAGCCCGGTGAAGGGTCCCGAAGCGCGGCTAAGAGTCCCCCAATCCGGTTCAAGCAGGTGGGCGCACGGTGGAGCGCCTCGCCGTCTCATTTGCGGGTCGATGATTTGCGGGTAGAGACCGCCGCAAGCAGGCTTGCAGCCGATTTTGCCGTCGACGTTCCGGCGTGGCGCGTCGTGCGGGACGATCCGAACGCGCTTGAGCTCAGCATCGCGCTCCACGAGCTTGACGCGTGGCTCGGCGAGGCGGCCGCGGCGGTGCCTGAAGCACGGGTGATCGAGCAGTTGGCGACACCCGGGGTACCCGAGCTGCAGTACCCGCGCATCAGGGCCCGCGGGCGCGCCGGCGGAACTGCGCAGGAGCTTTCCCTGCAGGAAATGGAGCTCAGCTTCGGCGAGCACACCCGGATGAAAGGACACGGCGTGCTTGCCGGACTCGCCGACGATGGCTCGGTAGACGGCCCGAGTGTCGATTTCACGGTGGCCGAGCTGGTGGTGGACCGCCGCGATCTCGCCTACGGCATCGCCCTAGATCCCGGGTTGCAGCCGTGGATCCCCGAGCAGATGCGGTTTGCCGGCCGGGTGCGCGGCGACCGCAGCCGACTGGTGGTGCGCGGCGAGACGGTTGCGGACCCGTTCGGCGCGCTCGAGGTTGCAGCTGAGGCGGAGTCGATCGACGGCCCGCAGCGCGTGGCCTACCGGCTGGAGGCTGCCGGCCGTAAGCTCGATCTCGGAGCGTTGCTCCCCGCTACGGTTCCGGTGGGAAGAGCCGACGTAGCGGTGCGGCTGGACGGTCGCGGCCTCTCCGCGTCGGAGTTCGAGGGGATCGCGAGCGCCGATGTGACACACCTCCAGGCGGGGCCTAATCTGCTAGAAAACATCAGCGCTACCGCGCGCTATCGGGCCGGTGACCTGGTTGTCGGAGGATCGATAAGCGATCCCCGCCTCGCGGCTCGCGGCGAGGCCGCTTTGGACCTCAATGCGCCGGTGCCGCGCTACCAGGGTGCAGTTGCCGTGGACCATGCCGACCTCGATGAGTTGGGTCTGGCGCCGGATCCGCTGCGTATCGGCGGGCGCCTCAGCCTGGAGGCGGCCGGACGCACACTGGACACCTTGAACGGTGACATTGCGGTTGATGATTTCCGCGTCCGGTATGGGAGACGAAGCGCAGCGGTTTCATCGGCTCGCCTGCGGGTACGCAACCGGCCGGGATACGCTCACATGCGGCTCGCTTCGGATGTCGCCGATGGTGTCTTTACCTCAAGCATTCCGGTCAGCGATCTGCCGGCGGTGATGCGGCAACACGCCCGGCAGTTCTTCCGCTTTCCCGGAGCACCGGAGCCTGTGCAACCGGAAGGACGCTTCGTCCTTCATCTTGATATCGACAACCTGCATCCTGTGCTGGCCGGGTTCATGCCGGAGTTACAGGTGCTTTCGCCGGGTTCCCTGCGAGTTGCGTTCGACGGTGCAACCGACGAGTTGAACGCCCGGCTGGGGTTCGACCGCATCAGCTACGGCGCGTTCGATTTCCGGGGCTCCGAGGTACGGGCCCAATCGGACGGTGCGGCGCTGAGGTTTGACCTGCGGTCCCGCGAGGTGACGGCCGGGGCGGTGACGGTCTACGACCCGACTGTGTACGGGCATGCGCGAGACAACAAGCTGGAACTGCTCGCATCTGCGCTGGACGCCGAACGGCGGCAGCTGTTGCATCTGGGGGCGGAGATTGAGGCACGCGAGACGACGCTGGTTGCGAGGTTGAAGCCGGATCAGCTCATCATCGACGACACACGCTGGGAGGTTACCCCGGAGCATGCGATCCGAATCGATCCGGAGCGCATCGCAGTCGATGAGCTGCGACTGGGAACCGCCGATCAGTCAATCACGCTGCGGACTGTAGACGACCACGAAGGCAGAGCCCCGCTTGAGGTAACGTTTGCAAACCTCGAGATCGCTACTCTGGGGCGCCCGCTGGGATTGGCCGAGGACCAGCTCACCGGGGTCCTCGACGGCACGGTCCGGATTGCGCGCCGGCAGACTGAACCGTTGGTCAGCGGCGAGCTGGTTGCCTCGCGTCTGCGGAGCGGGGATATAGGGCTTGGCGAAATTGGTCTGCGCGGGGGTAACTACCTGCCGGGGAGGTTCGGGGTTGCGTTCCATATGGACCATTACGAGAACCGGGTTTCGGGAAGCGGATCGGTTCTCCTCGCCGAGCGCAGCGCCGATTTCGCAGTCGAGGTCGAGCATCTGGATCTGGCGTATCTTCAGGCGGCGGCGCTCGGCGAGCCGGCAGAGGCCCGCGGACATATGACCGGCTTGCTATCTCTGGGGTATGACCCCGAGCGCCCGGTGCCGCTGTTCGGGGACGGCGAGTTGCGGTTTCATCAGGCGATGATCGCTCCGGCGGCGCTGGGAACTGAGTTCTACATCGACGATCAGGCCATTGCAGTGAGTGAAACCGGCCTGCGGGCCGAGCGGTTCTTGGTCAGCGACGCCGTCGGGAACCGGGCGCAGGTGGACGGCGGTGTTGAGCTGTCCGCCCTGGATACCGTGCCGCGGTTGGATCTGCGATTGCGGGCCGACCGATTTATGCTCATGGACACTTCCGCCGCGGACGACGATCTCTTTTTCGGCCGCGTGGTGCTCGACAGCGATCTGAGACTCAGCGGAACTCCCGACGAGCTTCTGGTAGAGGGGGCCGTGGGCTTGCAAAGCGGTAGCCGGGTGTCGTTCGTCATGCCGGACCGCGCGCCGCCGATGCACGAAGGTGAAGGGGTGGTCCGATTCGTAGAGGCCGAGAAGCACTATGACGTGCCGCGCGGCCGCGAATACCTCGAGATGCCGTCACGTGACGGCCTTCTGGATACCACGCTCGAGCGCTTGGATCTCAGTGTCGAGATCAACATAAACCCCGATACGCAGGTTTCCATACTGGTAGACCGGCAGTCCGGCGACAGACTCACTCTGCGCGGCGGGGGCAATCTGAGCCTGGCTGTTGCCCCGACGGGGGAGATCACGTTGACCGGAAGCTATGCGATTACTCAAGGGGAGTATGACCTTCGGTTTCACAACATCGTGCGACGAAGATTTGCGATCGAACCGGGGAGCACGGTCTCATGGACGGGTGATCCGTACGACGCCGAGCTGAATATCAATGCAATCTACCGCACCCGGACTTCTCCGGAGAACCTGTTCGCCGCCTACGTCCCCGACCAGGAGCGGCAGGTGTACCGAACCGAGCTGCCGTTCATGGTGGTGCTGCGGATGCGCGGCCGGCTGTCCGAGCCGGAGATCAGCTTCGCGCTCGATATGCCCGCAGAGGCGCGTACGGCCGTTGCCGGCGCGGTCTACAGTAGGGTCCAGCAAGTCAATGAGGACGAGGCGGAGCGTAACCGGCAGGCCTTTTCGCTTATCGTGTTGAATCAGTTCATTGCCGAGGACTTCACCGGTGTGGACCAGTCGGCGGCGCTCGTTCCCGGGGGGCGAAGCAGTGTGGCCCGACTCCTGACGGCTCAGCTGAACGCCCTCTCAGGCCGTATTCTGCCGGGCACCGACCTACGCTTCGAGGTTGAGTCGTATGAGGAGTTCACCGAAGAAGGTCCGGAGGGGCGAACCGAGGTGCACGTGGATCTTACTCAGGAGCTGTTCGGTAACCGCCTCATTCTGCAGCTCGGTGGTCAGTTCGATGTGGAAGGCGAACGCAGGCGTGAGGCCGGAGTGGGCGATTTTGCCGGGGATCTCTCGGCCGAGTATCTGGTCACGCAGGATGGGCGCTATCGATTGCGAGCGTTTCGTAGAACCGCTTACGAAGGGCCGATCGAAGGGCCGTTGACGAGCGCAGGCGTGTCGGTTCTGTACACGCGACAGTTCGACAGGTTCGGCGAGCTGTTTCGCCGGCCGGACCCTGACGAAGAGATACCGGTCATGCCGCCCGAGGCGCAACCTGGGCATTCGCCGGAGCCCTCCGGCCCGGATCTGCTTGCCCCGCCGGATCCGCTTACTCCGTGAGAATGTGCACCGAAATGTCTATCGCACAACCTTCGCGCCGGGCGCGCCGCCTTGTGCGCTCACTCGCCGCCGTGATCACCGCGTCGATTCTCGCCGGTGGGTGTGCCGGGCTTCAGTTCGTGCCGGAAGATGAGGAACTGTACACCGGGGCCGAGGTGGAGATCGAATCAGAGGATCGCATCCGCGGGCGAAGGCGGCTGGAGCGGGAGCTCGAGGACGGCATCCGGCCGCAGCCGAACACGAGTTGGTTCGGAGTCGTTCGCCCCGGGCTCTGGATCTACGGCGCAATGGGCGAGCGAGAGGAGGGCGTTCGGGCATGGATAAGCGAACGATATGGAGAACCTCCGGTGCTGTTGAGAGAGGTGTCACCGGAGCGTACCGCGGAGACGCTGAAACGTAGGCTCAGTAGTCGCGGCTTCTTCGATGCTGAGCTCGAGTACGAGATCGACCGGCGACCGAGGCGGGCGGGGGTAACCTATCGCGCAACCGTGCTCGAGCCGTTTCGAATCGCCGAGTTGCGGGGGCCGGCCGGAGACACCGCGCTTGAGCGTGCGGTGCTAGATGCGCTCGACGGCACCCTTGTTGAAACGGGCGAAATATACTCGCTTGAAACCCTGCGTGAGGAGCGCAGTCGCATCGATCGGGCGCTGAAGGATGACGGCTTTTTCTACTTCAACCCCGATTATCTCGAGTACATAGCACGGGCGAACCCGGAAGAACGGACGGTGGACCTGGAGCTGCGCGTCAAGCCGGAGACCCCGCCGCGAGCTCGACGGCGTTACCGCGTCGGGAACGTACGCGTACTGGGGACCGGCCTGCAACCGGGCGGGGAGCCGGAAAGCGCGACGCGCTCGAGCGTTGAGCTCAAGCCGGGAATCCGCTACTTCGGCAGCGAAGATGCCTACCGGGCTGAGACCCTTGCGTCGGCGATTCTGCTGGAGCCCGGAGAGCACTACAGCCGCCGCCGGCATCTGAATACCATCAATCGGCTCATGGATTTGGGCGTCTTTCAGTTCGTATCGATTCGTTACCGGGAAACAGGCGATGACGAGACCCTCGATGCGGAGGTGCGCCTCACACCGATGCGCGAGCGGTCGCTGCAGGCTGAGCTTCGAGCGGTGACGAAGTCCAACGACTATGCCGGACCGGGATTCAACGCCTCGTACCTTGACCGCAATCTCTTCGGCGGAGCCGAACAGCTTGAGGTGCAGCTGCTTTCGAGCTTTGAGACGCGGATGGATACGGCTGCCTGGAGCCTTGATGCATACGAAGTAGGGGTTGAGACTCAGCTCTCGATTCCCCGTATTCTCGGACCGCTGCAGCTTGGGGCCATTGCCGGCGGGACGCTGCCGCGCACGAGAATCCGCGCCGGATACCGGTCGCTGACCCGCTTAGACGCGTATCGGCTGGATTCGTTCAACGCCGGCTTCTCGTATCTCTGGAGTACCGGGGAGTTCAGCCGGCACGAGTGGCGGCCGCTGGAAGCGACGATGGTACGTCCGCGTGATTTCACCACCGAGTTCGAGGAGCTGCTCGACGCAAGTCCGGCGCTGCGCCGCGCGTTCGACGAACAGTTAATCGTCGCTTCAGGGTACTCGTATCGCTATAACACCCAGCGTGACGACACCCGCCGCCATCATCGCTATCACGGTGTTGAGATTGAAACGGCCGGGAACGTGTTGCACGCAACCCGGCTCATGCGTCACGGGGAAGCGCCGGAAGAGGACGAACCGTACACGCTGTTCGGCGTTCCCTATGCGCAGTACGTGCGTGCCGATCTCGATAACCGTGCCTATCTCGGTGTGACCGATCGCAGCCGGTTTGCGGCGCGGCTGCTGACCGGCGCGGGGCAGGCTTATGGAAACGCGCAAAGCATGCCGAGCATTCGCCAGTTTTCGGTGGGGGGAACAAACAGCATTCGCGCTTTCCCGGCGCGGAGCATCGGCCCGGGAGCCGCGTCCCGCCCCGATGACGGCCGCTTTGTAGAGCGCCTCGGGGATATGCGTCTGGAGGGCAATCTCGAGTATCGGTTTCCGCTTCTGGGTCTTCTGCGTGGGGCGCTGTTTCTCGATGCGGGCAACATCTGGAACCTCGGTGAGGACCGGGACGTCCCTGACAGCGAGTTCAGCATCTCGACCGCGCTCGAGGAGCTGTATGTCGGTACCGGCCTGGGCCTTCGCCTCACAACGCCGTTCGTTGTCGTTCGCTTTGATGTCGCGTTCCCGCTCCGGGAGGCTGACCGCCCGGCCGGTGAGCGATGGGTGGTCGATGAGATCGATTTCGGCGACTCAGGGTGGCGCAGGGACAATCTGGTGTTCAACCTCGCTATCGGCTATCCGTTTTGAGCCTGCGGGGTTGATGCAGTGCCCCGAAACCGGCTAAAACGCTGCTACTACCGTCATTAAAGGATCTGAGTATCGTGCAGCTCTACCGCTATGACCTGTCACCTGTCCGTCGCCTGTTTGCTACCGTGCTGATGCTGGCGCTTGCGGCCGCTCCGGCGAGCGCCGAAACATTCCGGGAACGCCTCAGGCCACCGCCGGAGTTTCCGTATCAACTGGAGGCGCGGCGCGAAGCGGCGCTCATAGCGACCGGGCTCGGTTTCACTGCCACCGGATTCGCGCTGGATCTCTTCTACGAGCGCACAACGGCAGAGGAATATGGGCTTGAGAACCTTAACAAGGACGACGTGTTTTTCCTGGATCGCATGACGATGCAGCCGTACTCCGAACTCGGTCAAAATGCGGCTCACGCGTTGTTTTTCGTGACCTTGCTCGCTCCGTTTCCGACGATTGTGAATCAGGATTTCGGCACTATGTTTACAATCGGGATGATGTACGGGCAGACTCTGATGTTATCCTACGGAGTGAAGGAAACGGTATTGCACGCCCTTCCACGGTTTCGACCGCAATCGTACTACGACGACACTCCCGCGGAGCTCAACCGCGACCAGGGTTCGCGAAAGTCGTTTCCCTCGGGTCACGCAGCACACACCTTCGCCGCGGCTACCTTTGCCACCACAGTGTTCTCCACTATGTACCCCGATAGTCCGTATCGCTTCGCGCTCGCGGCCGGCTCATACGGCATGGCGGCTACGGTGGGCGCATTACGGGTCAGCGCGGGGCGTCACTTTCTGACCGACGTGCTCGCCGGGGCCGCCTGGGGAAGCTTTGTGGGCTGGTTCGTGCCGCGGCTACATCTCACCGACCGCGCCGAGCGAGCGGTCGACATTGCCCCGCTTGTCACGCCGGACGGCTTCGGG
>PUNW01000106.1 GCA_003552665.1 Spirochaetaceae bacterium
GGGATGAACCTGTTGACCGGCCGTTTCGCTCGTGATACCGGAACCAACATCGTCACCGCGAGCATGTGGTTCCACATGGGGGCGAACATGGATCAGCGCGAGCGTGTCTATGTCGGCACCATGACCGCACAGGCGTTGGGACTGCAGAGCACCGACGGGTTGCCACACACCGCAACGTTCCTGTCGCTGTCAACGCCGGATGCGGCCAATGCCGCAATCGGGGTTGTGGACGAGGCCCTGCAGACGGTAAGCAAGCAGCGAGCCGATCTCGGCGCTTACCAGAACCGCCTGGAATACGCTCAACGTGGACTTTCGGTCGGCGCGGAGAATATGCAGGCGGCTGAGTCCCGCATCCGCGATACGGACATGGCTGAAGAGATGGTACGGTTTGTAACCAACCAAATTCTGCAGCAATCCTCCACCGCGATGCTGGCACAAGCGAATCAGCAGCCGCAGACCGTTCTGCAGCTTCTGCAGTAGCGCTTGCCGCCGCGTGCGGAACAACGGCAACAAAGCAGCCTTCGGGCTGCTTTCTTTTTGCGTGCGTAAATCTGCACAGCGCAGAAGCCGGGCAATTGACATGTGCTAATCGCGCGGAGTACTACAAGAGCTATGACCCAACCCACCGTGATTGAGCTTTCCGGGCTTCCAAAACAACTGCGAACGGTGGCACGCATATTCGCCGAAGCGGGCTTCTCGGTATACCTCGTAGGCGGCGCCGTCCGCAATCTCCTCTCGGGAAAACAGCCTGAAGACTACGATCTCGCTACCGACGCGGTACCACAGCAGGTAATGCGGCTCTTTCGACGCGTTATTCCGACCGGCGTGCAGCACGGAACCGTTACCGTGCTGTTCAAAGGCGAGCAGTTCGAGGTCACGACTTTTCGCAGCGAGTCCACCTATAGCGACGCCCGCCGTCCGGATGCGGTGGAGTTCGGCGTCGATATTGAAACTGATCTGTCCCGCCGGGACTTCACGATTAACGGAATGGCGCTCGACCTCCGGACCGGAGTGCTTCATGATCCCTTCGGTGGGCGTGCAGACCTCGCTCAAGGAGTGATCCGCGCGATCGGCGATCCGGCCGAACGCTTCACTGAGGACGCGCTACGCGTTCTGCGGGCGGTGCGTTTTGCTACCCAGCTGCAGTTTCGCCTGGCCGACACTACGCGCGCCGCGCTCACCGGTCGTAGCCGCGAGCTCAGCGCCGTTTCGATGGAGCGCACCAGGGAGGAGCTGGCCAAGATACTGCTCGCCGATCGGCCCTCCTATGGTCTCGGTCTTCTGCGTGACTGTTGCTTGCTTACCGCAGTGCTACCCGAGCTGCAGAGCTGCGTAGGACATTCGAGGGCTGATGGAGCGGAGCTGTTCACACATCTCGTGCGTTGTTGCGATCTTGCCCCCACGAAACCCATAGAGTTGCGCTTGGCTGCCCTTCTTCATGCGGTCGCCGAGGCGGCGGGCTCACAGTCGTCCGACGACCCGCCGGAAGCACGCTCGGCCACACTGGCCTACAGACGCCTCATAGCCTTACGCTTTCCGAACGCGACGGCATCCGAAGTAGCGCATCTGATCGGGAATATGGCGTTCGAGTACCGGCCGGACTGGGCCGAGAGCGATGTACGCCGGTTCGTATCGACGGTCGGCGATAAGCACGTGGACGCTCTGCTCATTGTTGCGCGTGCGGACCGCCTCGCCTGCGGCGACACGCAGGGTGTGCAGGATCTTGATGAGCTCGCTGAACGTGTTGCCCGGGTACGGGAGCGCAACGACCCGCTGACGATCCGCGACCTCGCAGTCGACGGTAACCAACTGGCCGCCGCCGGCATCCCGCGCGGGCCGCTTATGGGGAGGGTGCTCGAGGCGCTGCTTGACGCAGTGCTGGCCGAGCCTCACCTGAACCGGGCCGATCGCCTGCTGCCGCTCGCGCGACAAACCTACGAGCAGCTTACCGGCGAGGGCGACGCTCACCGCGGAGGGCGGCGTCGAGACTGAGCTACTCTGCTGCAGATAAGGACTGAACCGGTACGGACTGAACCGGTACGTCTCATACGGCCTGGTTCACGGTTTTGACTAATGTCTCGTAAGCGATGGCCGCCGCGTTTTGCTCGGCTTCCTTTTTGTTCTTGCCCTTGCCCGGCCCGTAGGTGGTGCTCTCCACCGTAACCTCGATCCAGAATGTCTTGCTATGCTCCGGACCGGTCTTCTTCACCAATGAATAGCGCGGATACGTCTTATAGGTCTTCTGCACCAGTTCCTGCAGAAGCGTCTTGTAGTCTTTCTTGTGCCGATTCTCGAGGACCTTGTTGATCTCGGGAATGAGGTTGCGCAGAATGAACTTACGCGATGCCCGAAAACCGGAGTCTATGAAGTAGGCGCCAATGATCGCTTCCATCGCATCGGCGAGCAGCGCTTTCTTTGTTCGCCCGCCTGAATACTCCTCACCTTTGCCGATGAGAATGAAATTGTCCACCTTTAGCTTGCGTGCGATTTCCGCCAGGCTGTCCTCAGACACGACGAAGCTCTTAATCTTCGCCAGATCTCCCTCGGCGCGGTCGGAGAGCTGCTCAAAGAGGTACTCAGCAACCACAAGACCGAGCACTGAGTCACCGAGAAACTCAAGCTTCTCGTTGTTATCAAGCTGCTGCTGGGTCTCGTTCGCGTACGACCTATGCGCAAAGGCAAGGTTCAGAAGCTCCAGTCGTCGAAACTTAATGGCGGCTTGACGCTCGAATAGCTGTAACTCCTTGCGCCTTTCCGACGTGATGGGAGGTGGTTGTAGCTCGCTGTACTTCTTGCTCACCTGAACGAACCTTACCCACACCGACGCCCGGCAAACCAGGGTGAGCGGCCGCTGCCCCCGTCGGTAACGCTACGGTGTGCACCTTAGTATAATACGAACGCCCGAGAACTACTCCCCGGGCGATATTTTCGTGGTATCTTTTTCTCGTTCTGGTGCTATTGCTGTTGCGACCTGATGAACTCAAGTGCATCTTTAACGGTCTCGAACTCGTTCGCTTTCTCGTCAGGGATGGAAATGCCAAGCTCTTCTTCAATCGCGTAGACTAGTTCATAAGTATCAAGGCTGTCTGCGCCGAGATCCTGGCGGAAGGACGAGTCGAGCGTAATCTTGCTCTCGTCAACTTCCAGCTTATCGGCCACTAACTTTTTCATTTTCTCGAACAATTCGTCCATAGGATCCTCCTAGTCAGTTGTTTTAGCTCAAATCTTCGCTTCTGACAATCTCTTTGCCGCGGTAGAAACCGCATTTAGGACATACGTGATGGGGGCGTTTCGACGCACCGCAGTTGCTGCACTCAATGAGGTGGCCTAATGAGATGCGACCGTTGATTGAGCGGCGGCGCCGTGTCCGGGCTTTCGAATGTCGATACTTTGGTACTGCCATGGAAACTTCCCTTGCAAAGCTGTAGTGTCCGCCTACCATAGCCGATCGGTTATCGGTATGTCAACTGATACGGTACGGTTCGGCGGGATGTAGCGGCCCCTGCGCTCTCCGGCTGCTCGCTTGCGCTCCTCCGCCGATAGGAGCGCGTCTGCGAGGAGTGACGACCTGTGGTGCGCTGCTATCGCCGCCGGTCTCTGCAGCCGGCCTTGATTCTCTCCTTCAGTCGCTCCGCGACGATTTCGGGAACCATTCGGGAAATGTCACCGTCGAGCCGCGCAAGCTCCTTGATCGCCGAGGAGCGCAGCACAAAGTACTTCGGATCGGTAGGCATAAACACCGTTTCAATCCGCGGGTTCAGTCCCTTGTTTATCATGGATAACTCAAACTCGTACTCGAAATCCGACAGCGCGCGAACTCCGCGGATCATAACGCGCGCTCCGACCTTTTCAGCAAACTCGACAATGAGCCTATCCCACTGGTAAACCCGCACGTTTTCATAAGGCTCACAGAGGGCATTCATCAACTCAAACCGCTCGTCCGATTCGAAGGTGTATTGCTTCTCCGGGTTGCTGGCGACTACCACGTCGACTTCGTCGTAAATGCTCGAGATGCGGTGTATGAGATTCAAGTGACCGTTACTTGGCGGGTCGAACGACCCTGGGAACAAGGCTCGTAACATGCGCCCATTCTACGGACCGTCCTGTTCTCGGTCAATCCTCACAATCCTCGGAGTCGTCGCGCACGTTGCGCGCTATTTACAAGCTCGCACCGACCTCCTATGCTTAGCGGCGGGAGCTCGTTATGACGACCCGTTTGCACGCGCCGGCGGGTTTCCGTCCGGCGGTCTTTGGCCTTCTCCTCTGCCTTTGCGTTCCAAGTTGGCTCGCGTTCAGCACGCCGCGCACCCAGCACGCCACAGAGCTTGGGGAGCAACCCGACCGGATAGCTGGAACCCACCCGGCCGAGCGCTCCTCGGAACCGCAGCAAGCCGAAGCGTCGGAAGCAGCGTCGACGAAAGGCTACCGCAGCGGCGACTGGGTGCCGATTGGGGAAGCGCTACCGCGATGGCCCGAACGCGAACACGAGCTGCAGATTCTTGCGGCGCAGGCCCGCAGACCGCGACCAGCAGACAAGCGCGCAGTGCTGACGCGTTTCACCCAGCTCGTCGACAATCGTTCGATATCCCCGTTCGACCGCCAAAGCATTACCGTGTTAGGCGAGATTGCGCTGGAAGGTGTTCGCTTTTCACGCATGCCGCACGGAGGCCCCGCCCGCACCTCGCCGATGATCCGCCGCGAGGCTGTGGAGTTGCTCGGCCGTATCGGCGGGCCACACGCTGACGAGGTCGTGCGGCAGGTGATGCGCGACGACGAGGATCTCGTGGTGCTTGCCGAGGCGGTCTACGCGATCGGCCATATTCGCAGTGAACCGGACAGTGAGCTTTTGCTCCTGCTCAGCCAGCTGCTGGAGCGTAACGCACGCCTGGTCCGCAACGACAATCTGGCCTACGCTACACTCTTGACGGTGGAACGCCTTCATCGTTCTTCATGGGGAATCGATGACCCACGACTGTTTCGCGCGATCTTCGAGATCCGCAACGGCGCCTTTATCCCTCCCGTACGCCGCAAAGCTGACCAGGTCGCACAGTTGCTTCGGCAGGGTCGCTGAGCGGTGGCCCGCAGCGCCCCTTCAAACCCTGCAACAGTCACCGGCCCCGCAACAGTGACCGGGGCTATTCCGTCTCACTTCGCCCAGCCTCTCCCAAATCGCCGTTGACTGGTTCGTCCGATTGTGCGGCAGGACTCGAGGACCGGTCATCGTGTCCGCTGTGGGACAGGCGTTCATCAAAACCGACCGGATCGTCCACACTGGCACGCGACAAGCCCGGACTCTGTTCGCGACGCCAACCGATCACGCGTTCCCGGTCTTCGTACTGGATGGTGCGGATCACCTCGAGCCCGTCCTTACCGATCTTCGACTTGATTACTGCAAAGCGACCCGCGCCGATGTAGCACAGGCGTTCGTCGGGATCGAGAGATTCGCGTGTTTTCAACTCGTTCAAGACACACTCGAGATGCGCAGGTTTCTCATCCTCTCCGTATGCGATAGCGCTCTGAATCTCGCGCACGCTCTTATCGCACAACGGACAGGAGCTTAGCTCGCGCTTCGCCGGCTTAGGAATGGCCGCGAGTGCTTCGGGGTGAATGCCCCCGCGTTTGTCTTGCGGGTTCTTCTGACTGTTGGAGCGCCGGCGTCTGCCCCGCCGGCGTCCGCGTTTACCACTGTTGTTCTTGTTCTGGTCGTCTGTTGCCATCCTGTTGCTCTCCGCTTTGCTCGATCAACTTCCGCGTCAGGCGCTGTGCCAGGCGGTCGATCGCATGCTGCAGGTACTGTTGGTCGTTGATTTGCCGCTTCAGCTCACGAATACGATCGTTGTCGATCTCTCTTGCTCTGCGCACTATACTGCCTATGCAAACGCGTTTTCAATATGCCGCACCACCCCCTCGGTCGGCGACACAAGCAACAGGTCAAAGCGGATACGGCAGTGTTCACGTGAGCGCGCGGTCTCCGCAAGGTACAGTTTTGCCGCGGCAGTGAGACGACGTTTTTTTCGCTCGCTGATCGAATAGCCGAGCTCACTCCACGGCACGGCAGACCAGGTCTTCACCTCGAAGAACACAACCGTGTCGCGCCTTGTACCTATTATATCGACTTCTCCAACGCGGCTTCTGAAGTTAATTTCGAGGATTTGGTATCCGCACCGCCGCAGATACTCGCCGGCACGGCGCTCACCGCAGCGGCCTTTGGCTGTAGCCGACTGCCCGCCCGAACCCTCTGCCGCCGGACTCGGCGACCCCTCTGCTCCGCTCATTTGCTGCGTGAGGCAAGCTCTTTCGGGTCTACCGCTCGGGTTATAAATAGCTTGCGATTGTCGAAAAGGTCGACGATCTCGCCGCGGTCGTTGTGGTACTCCTGCCCCTTATCGTTGATCATGATCTTGACCTGGGGCTTGAGCGGCGCATCCACATTGTTACGCACCACCCGTCCGATCTGACCGTCATTTAGCAGCACAATGCTTCCAATCGGATATATGCCCATCGTCCGAATGAAGATCTTAAGAATCTCAGGGTCAAAGCGCCTGCCGTTATCACTGAGAATCGCTCGTATGGCCGTGTAGCCGATCATGGAGTTACGGTAGGGGCGTTTCGAGACCATAGCCTCAAACGAGTCCACTACGGCGATGATTCGCGCAGGGACGATGATGCTGCTGCCCGAGAGCCCTCTGGGGTAGCCCGTCCCATCCCAGCGCTCGTGATGCTGCAACGCGGCCAGACCAACCTGTTCCGGATAGCGTAGCTCCCGGGTAATGATCTTATAGGAGTGGATGGGATGGGTCTTTATCTGCTTCACCTCTTCCGAGGTGAGCTTGCCGCTTTTGTTGACGACGTCGTCCGGCAGCCGCAGCATCCCGGCGTCATGCAGCAACCCTGCCGTAGCCAGATGCAATAACCTGTGTTTCGCCATTCCACTATTGATCCCAATCAAGCTGGACAGTACGGCGGAATTGATAGCGTTCTCCACATACCCGGCTTCGCCCTGAAACCCGTACAGGATGAACTCGATCATTTCGTGCCGGCGGCTGTCGAGCAGCTGCAGAATAGTGTCGATAAGCCGGTCGATCTCATTCGCCTCCAGATCCTCCTGCTGCTTGATTCGCTGGTGGACCCGACGGAGCTTCTGCGCCGTCTGGCTGTAGGTCTTCAACACCTCCTGCTGTTCCGGAGTATTGAACGCCTGCTGGAAAAAGGAGCCGCTCTGCGCCGTTTCACCGCTTTTCTTCCGGGTGGAATCTGAGGTGATTTCGTTACCCGCCGTGTGCACCGTTTCGATGTTCCACTTCTGCAGGCGCTGGATATCCTTCTCTTTGATCGGAACCCGCTCAGGGACCAGAATATTGGATTCATCAACATACACCGGCTGATCAAACTGCATGCCAGGCCTGAGGTCCTTCACGGGGAGCGTTTTCATCTTTTTTGTCCTGCTTCGTCGACGGCACCGATAAACACGAGCACCTCGGCCACAACCCGAAAGAACTCCTCGGGAATAAGCTCCTGCGGTTGCAGGATATACAGGGCGTCTGCCAGGGCCGCGTCCTCAACAACCGGCACGCCGTGCTCTGTAGCGAGTTTCCGCATCCGTGCCGCCAGCTCGGCCTTACCTTTGGCAAGAACGAACGGGGCGGGCAACTCGCGATCATAGCGCAACGCGACGGCAGTGCTCATGGTGCGTTCCTATAAGTCCTTTTTCACTGCTTGCATTATATAGTTGTCGCCATCCGATGAAAAGCCGTCAAAAGCTACAGGGAATACACTCAGGTTGATTTCACCTATCCCCTGCTCCTGGAGCCGACTGCGTAACAGCTGCCAGGCTGCTTTAACCGTGCCTCCTTCGGAGTGCGCTCCGTCAACAAGATCCGCATCATCGACGTAGAGATCAACCCGCCTACTCGTCGCCGGCGTGTTCCACCACTCCACCCCCCAGGACCTGCCGCCGCCGTGAAGCAGCACCGCCGCACGCGAAAACCCTCCGCTCACGTCGAGCAGCAGGCGTGCCGATCCGGTATAACGTGTTCCCAAACGTTCGAGCTCCAGCGGTATCATAACCCAGTGTCGCCGTTCGGAATCCGCTTCCGAAGGCGAGCGTCGATCCTTGGAATGGTTGAAGAGTTGCAGCACGTGGTCAGGCTCGTCGACCGATCGGCGCATCTGTGTGCGAAGCTCCCGTGCCAAGCGCCCGCTCTCTCCGGAGTCCGCCACCCCTGACCCGACCGCGGAGACGGAATCCTCGCTTACCGCGCCGGCCTTCCGTCCTTCCCGCCGCTCCCGCCCGCCTCCATGACGGCGCCGCCGTTCCTGATCCTGGTTGCGATCGCGATCGCGGATGCCGCTGAAGAGATGCTGAATCTGGGTCCACAGCTCGATCAGCTCGCCGAACCCTTTACGATCCAGGATGACCAGGAGTCGCAGGTTGCTCAGTTGCTCAATGCCGAGCCGCCCGGCAACGCGGTGGATACGCGTGAACCGCTCGCTGTCCAGCGCAAGCCCTTCACGCATGAAAGCGCGCAGCAGCTGCGCCGCGCGCTCATCCTGCGGCAAGCCCAGCCGTTCCAAAACCGGGCCGGCGCGCCCGGACGCTCCGCTATCGGCGAGTCGCTCTGTGAGTTGGAGAAACACGCGCCCGGCCTCGAGATGTACGCGTGCTGCGAGCACCTGCCCCGGACGCACGCCGACCTCGCTGGTGGCAGGATACACCCGCCCCCCGATGGCGAGGAGCCATTTGGTGTCGGTTAACGCTTTTAGGACGCGCGCCTGTACCAGTTGCCCGTGCTGCAATCCAGCGGGCGATTGCTGCGCCAGCTGTAAGCGTGGATTGCTTCCGGCCGCTTCAGGTCGCACGTTCCACTCGGACCGTGTGTCCGCCCTTAGTTTGCCCGGCGCTTGCGCACCAGCTCGGCAACCTTGGCCGCCTTGCCGACGCGGTTGCGGATGTAGTACAGCTTCGCACGCCGTACACGCCCGCGGCGAACGACCTCTATCTTGGTGATTTTTGGACTATGAAGGGGAAACACGCGTTCAACACCGACCCCGTACGATACCTTACGTACCATGAAGGTTCGGCGGACGCCACTGCTCCGTTTCGCGATCACCAGCCCCTCAAAAACCTGAATGCGTTCGGTCTTTCCTTCAACAATCGAAAAATGCACCTTAACGGTATCACCGATACGGAAGTTCTCGCGATCTTCCGCTACCTGCTCCATCTCGTACGCTTTTACCAAGTCCATTCCGATTCTCCTTCCGTATCGCTTTCGCGTTGTGAATCGCGCGCGCGAAGCATCTGTCTTTCGTTCTCGCTGAGATCGGCGCGGGCCAGAAGGTCGGGGCGCACCGCCGCGGTCTTCCTTATGCTCTGCGCTCGGCGCCAGGCCCGAATCCGCTCGTGGTGGCCCGAAAGCAAAACCTCCGGCACGCGTTGACCCGCGAACTCTTCCGGCCGCGTGTACTGAGGGTACTCCAGCAACTGCCCCTCGAAGCTCTCCTCCTGCAGCGACTCCGAGCTTATCACCCCGTCGATTAGGCGGAATACGCCGTCGATAATAACCATCGCCGCAAGCTCACCCGACGATATCACATAGTCGCCGATAGACAGCTCAAGGTCTACGTAGGTGTCGATGACGCGCTGATCGAGACCTTCGTAGCGTCCACAAATTAGCACAACCTCAGGTTGCGCTGCAAGCCGGCGAGCGCGTTCGCGATTAAACGGATACCCCGACGGCGAAGGATACACCGTCAGTGCATCGTCGCGCGGAATGCTCTCGATCGCCCGCGCCACCACATCGGGTTTCATCACCATCCCGGCACCGCCACCGTACGGGGCATCGTCACAGGTGCGGTGGCGATCCTGAGCGAACGAACGAATATCAACGACCTCATAGCGGATCAAGCCGCGCTCAACCGCTTTGGCCGCGATTGAGCTCTGAAAATAAGTCTCGATCAGCTCCGGAAACAGCGTTAAAACGGTGAACTTCATGGCAGCGCTACATCCGACGACTGATCTTACTCCAGAATCCAGAGAGTGCGCAGGTCTATCTCGCCTGAGCTCAAACGCACCTCACCGATATAAGGATCCTGAAACGGTACCACGACGGTCTTGTCCTCGGCAGTCACAACCTCAAGCATCGACGCCGCGCCGCTGTCCCATACCGAGGCGACGGTTGCAACCGGCCGCCCTTCGTAGACGAGTTTGAGACCGAGGAGGTCGGCGATGTAATACTCATCCTCGCCGCAGGGCGCGGCCTGCTCACGAGGCACCCAAATCTCGTAACCGGTGAAATGACGTGCCGCTTCCGGACTGTCGATATCTGCCAGCTTGAGAAGCACCTTGCCCCTCTGGCGGCGCACCCCTTCCACCCTGTACTCGACGGTTGTCGTGCCCTTCCGCAGGGTCACGCGCTCGAGTTGAGAGAAATGCCCGGTTTCGCCCGAAAAGCTTTGAACCTTGAGCTCGCCCCGTACGCCGTGGGACCCCCGGATCACTCCGGTCGCCAGTTCACCTTTCTGCCTTGTCACGGTTTGCCCAGCCTGACCGGTCAGTCCAGAATTTCGAGCACCACCCTCTTACCGGTTTTGGTTGCAGCCGCACCGAGAATAGTGCGAATTGCTTTGGCAATCCGACCGTGTTTCCCGATTACCTTGCCGATATCACCCGGCGCGACCTTCAGCTCTAGGATCGTGGACTTCTCACCCTCAATGATATTGACCTCCACCCCGTCCGGATCGTCGACCAGGGCCCTGGCCATATAACTCACGAGTTCCTTTTCCATGTCCGCCTCCTTGCCGGCGCCGGGCCTAGCTCAGATAAAAGTTGTTA
>PUNW01000302.1 GCA_003552665.1 Spirochaetaceae bacterium
CGTGGTTTTCAGGTAGCGGAGCAGCTCAGCGACGCGGTTGCACAAGTCGTCCGGCAGGTTGAGGGAGGAGCAGCACAATGAGCATTCTGATCGACAGCAACACCAACGTTATCGTCCAGGGCATCACCGGCCGCGACGGGTCATTTCACGCACGAACCATGCTCGCCGACGGAACCAAAGTGGTCGGAGGGGTTACCCCCGGGAAGGGGGGCAGCGATCTCGACGGGGTTCCGGTATACAACTCAGTAGCCGAGGCGCAAACGGCAGACCGTGTTGACGCAACGGTCATCTTCGTTCCGGCGAAGTTCGCTTCGCAGGCCATCCGCGAAGCCGCCGACGCCGGGGTCGCCCTGATCGCCTGTATAACCGAGGGCGTGCCGGTGCTTGAGATGCTCGAGAACTACTACTACGTGCGTGAGAAAGGCGCACGGTTGATCGGTCCGAACTGCCCCGGCTTGATCTCCCCCGGGAAATGCAAGATCGGCATCATGCCGCTGCGCATCCACGAGCCGGGAAAGATCGGCGTGATCTCGCGCAGCGGAACCCTGACCTATGAAGTGGTGTATAATCTGACAACCAGCGGACTCGGGCAGTCAACCTGCGTGGGAATCGGCGGTGACCCGATTATCGGAACCGGATTCATCGAGCTGCTCGAAATGTTTGAGCGCGATCCGGATACCGAGGGCGTGGTACTGATCGGCGAGATCGGCGGGGAGGATGAAGAGGCGGCTGCCGAGCACATCAGGGCCGAGATGTCCAAACCGGTGGTAGCATTCATCTCGGGTCGCTCGGCCCCGCCGGGGAAGCGAATGGGGCACGCCGGGGCCATCATCTCAGGCGGCCGGGGCACGGCCGAAGCGAAGGTTCGCGCCTTCATCGAAGCCGGGGTAGCGGTGGCACAGAAGCCCGATGAAATCCCCGGCCTCATGCAGGAACGCCTGTAGCCGGGCCCACACCGATATGCAGAGATTGCAGAGAGGGGTAAGCCATTGAGTACCGAATCCATGAACTTCACCAATGCCGAGTACTTGGAGTCGCTGTACGAGCAGTGGCAGGAGAATCCCGCCGCGGTGCCCCCTGAATGGGCCCGCCGTTTCGAGAACCTCGAACGCGGAGACGGCGAGGCCGCCTCCGGCACGGATCTGTCGGAGCTACCGTCGATCCGCGGGCGAGAGGCACGTCGGGCGATCGGCGGACAGGAGTCGGCCGAGGTAGCGTATAAGCAGAGCCGCGTCAACGCCCTGATCTGGGCCTATCGAGACGTGGGCTACATCTACGCCGATCTGAATCCGCTCAAACGCTACAGCACACCGGAGCTGGACTACATGTACTACACCATGGAGTCCAGCTTTGAAAGCCTGCGCCTGAAAGACTTCGGGCTGAGCGAAGCCGATCTCGATCTGGAGGTTGAGACCGGCCGCTACTTCGAGCCCAAGCGCGCGAAGCTGCGCGATCTCCTGGAGATGCTACAGGAAACCTATTGCTCCCACCTCGGTTGCGAGATTCTTCACATCCAGAACAAATCGATGCGCCGCTGGCTGATCGAGAAGCTCGAGAGTCCGCATGCGCAACGCCGGTGGAGTGCGGAGCAGAAGATTCGGCTGCAAAAGGACCTCATTAAAGCCGAGGAGTTTGAGCGGTTCGTGCAATCGAACTTCATCGGGCAGAAGCGGTTCTCGCTCGAAGGCTCGGAGGCGCTGATTCCGGGGCTGCACTACCTGATCTACTCGGCGGCACAGCATCATCTGCAGGAGATTGTGCTCGGGATGTCGCATCGCGGGCGACTCAATGTGTTCACCAACGCGCTGCGCAAGCGCGGTGCGGAGACCTTCGCAATGTTCATCGAGAACTATCAGCCGCACACCTACGGCGGGAGTGGAGACGTTAAGTACCATCTGGGTCACAGCTTTGACTGGACCAACCCGCAAGGCGACAGAATTCACATAAGCCTCGTGGCGAACCCCAGCCATCTGGAGTCGGTGGATCCGGTGGTTGAAGGCAAGTGCCGCGGGATTCAGCGTCGCCGCGGCGACTTCAATCGCAAGAAGGTCCTCCCCGTGTTGATACACGGCGACGCCTCGTTCTCAGGACAGGGAGTCGTGGCCGAGACGTTTAATCTCTCACAGCTGAAGGGGTATCGAACCGGCGGGACCGTACATATCATCATCAACAATCAAATCGGCTTCACAACCGCTTCCCGCGACGCACGCTCCACATTTTTCGCCACCGATATCGCCAAGACGATGCCGGTGCCGATCTTTCACGTCAACGGCGACGACCCCGAGGCGGTTATTCGAGCGGTCGATCTTGCGGTGCGCTACCGCCAGAAGTTCGGTTATGACGCGGTCGTCGATATCTTCTGTTACCGCATGCGCGGCCATAACGAAGCCGACGAGCCGGCGTTCACCCACCCGCTGATGTACTCGATGATCAACGAGCACGAGCGCGTCGCCGCTCAGTACGGCAGGAAGGTGCACGAGGAAGGCGTCTACCCCTACGAGGAACAGGAAGCGTTTCTCAAGAAGTATCGCGGCGTGCTGCAGGAGGAGCTTGATCTCGCCAAGAGCGGCTGGCAGCCCACGCTGCGCGACGCCTACGAGCACGGCGAATGGGAGCAGCTCGACTCCAGATACTCCCCCGAACCGGTGGATACCCGCGTCCCACGCGAGCGGCTCACCCACATTGCGGACACAATCAACACCATCCCCGATGACTTCAGCGCGCACCCCAAGCTGAAACGCCTGGTGCAACAACGGGCCAAACAGTTCTCCGAGAACACCATCGATTGGGCCTTCGCCGAAAGTCTGGCGTTCGGCAGCCTGCTTCTGGAAGGTAACCCCATCCGCCTGAGTGGCGAGGACAGTGCGCGCGGAACGTTCAGCCAGCGCCATGCGCGCTGGTGGGATACCTCCACTCCGACGCCCACCTCCTATGTCCCGTTGCGTCATCTGAGCTCCGATCAGGGCTCGTTTTCGGTATACGATAGCCCGCTGTCGGAGTTCGCGGTCCTTGGGTTTGACTACGGTTACTCACTCGCCCATCCGCACATCCTGGTGCTATGGGAAGCCCAGTTCGGCGATTTCGTTAACGGCGCGCAGGTAGTCATCGACAACTTCATCGCCTCCGGCGAAGTCAAATGGTTCCGCGCCAGCGGCCTGGTGATGCTGTTGCCGCACGGCTACGAGGGACAAGGGCCTGAACACTCCAGCGCACACCTGGAGCGCTTCCTGCAGCTTTGCGCGGAACAGAACATGATCGTTGCCAACTGTACAACCCCGGCACAGTACTTCCACATCCTTCGCAAGCAGCTGCATCAGAACTTCCGCAAGCCGTTGGTACTGATGACCCCCAAGAGCCTTTTGCGCCACAAGCGTGCCGTCTCCAGCCTGGAGGAGCTTGCGGAAGGCGGATTTAAGCCGATCATCGACGACGAGGAGCAGCACCGCAACGCCGAGACACTCTTACTGTGCAGCGGCAAGGTGTACTACGATCTCGTCGAGCGGCGCGAGGAACAGGATGACCGCAACACCGCGATCGTCCGGCTGGAACAGCTGTATCCGTTCCATGCCGAGGAGCTGGCCGAACTGGTCGGGCGTTATCGGCGTGTGCGCACGATCAAGTGGGTGCAGGAGGAATCTCAGAATCGAGGCGCCTGGAGCTTCGTGGAGCCGCGCCTGCGCACCACGTTGGGGTTGGACGAGGTCGAGTATCTCGGCCGGGCGGCAACCGCGAGCCCTGCTACCGGATCGCACAACCAACACCTCGAGGAGCTGGAGCAGATTCTTTCACAGGCGCTTCCGGCAGCCGCGCCGAAGACGGCGAACGCATGAGCACTGAAAGCATAACGGGATAGCGAGGAGCAAGATGAAGAAGGATGTACAGGTTCCGGAGATCGGCGAATCGGTGTCGAGCGGCGTGCTCGCCTCGTGGCTGAAGAAATCCGGAGACACGGTTCAGGAGGGCGAGGAGATTTTCGAGCTGGAGACCGACAAGGCCACCTTAGCCGTCCCCGCTCCCGCAGCCGGTGTACTCGAGATAACGGTTGAAGAGGAAACCGAGGTATCGGTCGGCCAGACGGTGGCGCGGATCGAGACCGACGGTGCTGCGGCCCCGGCGCCGCAAGCGGCCGCCGAGGCCGCCGGCGGCAAGCGGGGGCGCCTCTCGGACGGCGGCTCCGCCCCGGCCCTCTCGCCGGCGGTTCGCCGGATTGTCGAGGAGCACGGCCTGAACCCGGCCGAGATTCAGGGGTCCGGTCCCGGCGGCCGAATCACCAAGGAAGACGCGCTCAAGGCGGCCGAACACCACGCTTCCGATACGACCGCGGCGCCGGCCGCGCGCCCGCCGGAGACCGCACAAACGGCAACAACGACACCGGGCAAACAAGCCCCTAAAAAAGCCGGGGCCGAGAACGAGCGTGAGACCCGCAGGAAGCTTTCCACACTCAGGCAACGGATCGCCGAGAACCTGGTCGCTTCCCAACAGAGCTCAGCCCATCTAACCACCTTCAACGAGGTCGATATGTCGGCGGTGATGGAGCTCAGAGCGCGGCACCGCGAGCAGTTTGAAGCAACCCACGGGGTCAAGCTGGGGTTCATGTCGTTCTTCATCAAGGCGGCCCAGAAGGCGCTTGAAGCTTTTCCGGAGCTCAACGGACGGATAGACGGCAACGAGATCGTATATCACAATTACTACAATATCGGCGTTGCGCTCTCGAGCGATCGGGGACTGATCACGCCGGTGGTCCGGGATGTCGACCGGAAGTCGTTCGCTGCGATCGAGAGCGAGATCCTCTCGTTTATAACGCGCGCGCAACAGAAGAAGCTTATGCCGGACGAGCTAAGCGGAGGGACCTTCACGATCACGAACGGAGGGGTCTTCGGCTCCATGTTGTCTACGCCGATTCCGAGTCCGCCCCAGAGCGGCGTGCTCGGCATGCACAGCATTCAGAAACGCCCGGTGGCAATCAACGATGAGGTGGTGATCCGTCCGATGATGTACCTCGCGCTGACCTACGACCATCGCATCGTCGACGGTCGCGAGGCGATTAAGTTTCTGGTGACAGTGAAACAGCAGATCGAGGACCCGGGCCGAATGCTTCTCGGGCTTTAGACCGCAAATCTACAGGAGAACGGATGGCGCCGAAGAATCAATACGACCTTGCCGTGCTCGGCGCGGGCCCCGGGGGCTATGTTTGCGCGATACGCGCGGCCCAGCTCGGCCTCTCGGTCGCGCTGGTGGAAAAGGAGGCCAGCCTGGGAGGGACATGCCTCAATATCGGCTGCATACCCTCAAAGGCCCTGCTGGACTCGAGTGAGCGCTTCTACGAAGCCCGAACCGCGGCCGCCGAGCACGGCATCAAGATCAAGGGCGTTACGCTCGACCTGCGGACGATGATGAAGCGCAAGGACAAGGTCGTTCGCAAGCTCACCGGCGGGCTCAAGAGCCTCATGAAGCACCACGGGGTCGAGGTTGTCGGCGGCAGGGCGACCATTCCCGAGCCGGGAAGCGTTACGGTGCGCCCACCCGACAGTGCGGCCGACAGTGCGGCCGACAGCGCGACCGGCACGGGGGAGGGCGAGCGCAGCCTCACGGCTCGGCATATCGTGCTTGCCACCGGGAGCGTCCCGACCGAGCTGCCGGCAGTTCCGTTCGACGGAAAGCGAATCGTGAGCTCAACCGAGGCGCTCGCCTTCACTGAGGTTCCACCGCGCCTGGTGGTGATCGGCGCCGGGGCAATCGGGCTCGAGCTCGGAAGCGTATGGCAACGGCTCGGCAGTGAGGTTACGGTGGTCGAGATCATGCCGCGCGTTCTGCCGGGTTTCGATCCCGAGGCGGCCAAGCTGCTGCAGAAAGAGCTGCAGCGTCAGGGAATGCGCTTTCACCTCGAAACCAGGGTGACCGGGGCAACCGAGACCGAAGCCGGTCTCGAGCTCGCGATGCTCGATAACGAAAGAAACGAGCACACGCTCGAGGCTGATACGGTCCTGGTTGCTGTCGGCCGGCAGCCGTACGTCGAGGGTCTGGGGCTGGATAAGCTCGCTATCGCTCGCGCGGAGAACGAAAAGCGCCTTAAGGTCGACACACAGTATCGTACAAACATAGACGGCGTCTACGCAATCGGCGACCTCATCCACGGCCCGATGCTAGCCCACAAGGCCGAGGAGGAGGGCGTAGCAGTGGCCGAGCTGATTGCCGGTCGCTACGGACACGTCAATTACGAGGCGATTCCGAACGTCGTTTACACCAATCCGGAGGTCGCCGCCGTAGGCCGCGACGAAGCACAGCTCGAGGAAGCCGGGATCGCCTACCGCGTCGGCCGCTTTGCGTTCAGCGCCAACGGGCGCGCGCTCGCTGCCGCAGCCGACCGCGGTATGGTCAAGGTGCTGAGCTCCGAGCGCACCGACCGGCTCCTCGGTGCACAGATCATAGGTTCTTCGGCTTCCGAGCTCATCAGCGAGCTCGTCACCGTGATGGAGTTCGGCGGGTCCGCCGAGGATATCGCGCGGATCTGCCATGCCCATCCAACCCTGAGCGAAGCCGTCAAGGAGGCCGCGCTCAACGTCGGGGAACGGGCGATCCACAGCATTTAGCTTAAAACAGGAGGGAACTGAGCTATGGCAAATGTCGAGTATTCGAAAGGCCTCGAAGGCGTAATCGCCGCCGAAAGCAGCATCTGCAAGGTCGACGGCGAGAACGGCAAGCTGTACTACGAGGGTTATAGCATCGAAGACCTAGTAGCACAGTGTAGTTTCGAGGAAGTCACCTACTTGCTGCTCTACGGAGAGCTACCCAACGAACGCGAGTACACATGGTTTCAGAAGCATATGCGTGCCTCGCGCGACATCAGTGAGCCGATTCGGCATATGATTCGGGAGTTCCCTGACGACGCGCATCCCATGGAGCTCCTGCAGTCGGTGGTTGCATACCTAAGCGGCTATGTGGAGCACAAGATACAACACTCAGCGCACTGCAATTGCCGCGACCCCCTGCACCAGGTGGTACAGCTGGCTACCGTAGTGGCGACCTACGAACGCTTCAAGACCGGACGGTCGTACATTGAACCGAGCAAGACGCTTTCTCATGGAGCCAACTTCCTCTACATGCTGACCGGAGAAGAACCCGACGAGCTCGAAGGCAGCATTATGGACGATTGCCTGATCCTCCATGCCGAGCACGGCTTCAACGCCTCCACCTTCACCGCCCGCGTCGTGGCGTCGACCATCTCGACGTGTTACTCGGCGATCTCGGCTGCGATCGGAGCGCTGTTCGGTAGCCTCCACGGCGGTGCAAACGAGAAGGTGATGCAGATGGTCGACGAGATCGGCGACCCGGCCAAGGCCCCCGCCTGGGTGAACAGAGCCCTGGACGAAAAGCGCAAAGTAATGGGAATGGGGCATCGTGTCTATAAGGCCCCCGACCCGCGCGCAACAGTCATGGAGAGCTATCTTCATAAGCTCTCCGAGAAGAACGGCGACTTCCGTTACTACGAGATCCTTAAGGCCGTTGAGCGGACCTTCCGCGAGCGCATGGAAGAGAAAGGCAAACCGATCTATCCTAACGTTGACTTTTTCTCCGGGGCGGTATACCGGCTGTTGGGCATCCCGATTCGGCTCTACACGCCGATTTTCGCGATGGCTCGCGCATCAGGTTGGCTGGCGCACGTTCTCGAGCAGCGAGCCGACAACCGAATCTACCGTCCCAAGGCGCTGTATGTCGGCGAGCGCGATAAGTCGATCCTGCCGATGAACGAACGCCCGTGAAGTCCTGAGCACCGCGGGGGCGGACGGCGCCCCGGCCGAGCATTCGACCGTGGTCGCCGCTTCCCGCGGAATCCCCTGTACTGCGGAGCGCCGCCTACGCCAACAGCTCGTCGAGGTTGTTGGCTGCGTGCCGCACCTGTTCCGCCGAGAGGTCGAGCGCCGACTTCTCCTCGTCGGTGAGCTCAAGCTCGATGATCCGCTCGACCCCGTTTTTCCCGAGTATGACCGGCACACCGAAGAAGATTCCGCGATGGCCGTATTCGCCGCGCAGATAAGCCGAAGCGGCAACCAGCCGTTTGCGGTCCAGTATCACCGCGGCGACCATCTGAGCGACCGAGGCCCCGGGCGCATAGAATGCACTGCCCTTCTTCAGGTAGTTTACGATCTCGCCGCCACCGGTGCGGGTACGTTGCACCAGTCGCTCGATGGTTTCTGTATCCAGAAGCTCGGTCAACGGAAACCCACCGACTGAGGTGTAGCGTGCAAGCGGCACCATGCTGTCACCGTGGCCTCCTAATACCATCGAGCTCACGTCCTCGGGCTTGACTCCCAGCTCCTGTGCGATGAAATAGCTGAACCGGGTGGAATCCAGTATGCCGGCCATGCCTACGATGTTGCGCAGTGCAAACCCCGTCTCCCGCAGAATCGCCAGCGCGATGATATCGAGCGGGTTGGCCACCGCGACCACGACCGCATTGGGGGCGAACTCCCCGATCGCCTGGCCGGCGGTTTTGGCGATACCCGCGTTGGTCTTCATCAGGTCCAGGCGGTCCATGCCGGGCTTGCGCGGTATACCGGCGGTGTGGACCACGACATCGGCATCGCGCATCGCCTCGTAGTTCGTGGAACCGGTGATCTCCACGTTGTAGCGCTGCAGCGGTCCCGCGTGCAGGAAGTCCTCGGCCTTGCTCTGCGGCATGCCTTCGACCACGTCCAGCAGGACAACATCCGCAATGCGTTCCTTGGCCAGAAAGTACGCTGTAGTAGCACCTACGTTGCCGGCCCCGATAATCGCTACTTTCTTCATGCCCGTCCTCCTACCGCCTGCAGCATCTCCTGCACCTCTGTCGCCGAGCTACGCAATCGTGACAGCTCATCGTCACTCAATCGCGGAAGCAACACACGCTGTACTCCCTCCCGCCCGATGATCGCCGGGAGGCTGATCGCGCCCCCGGTCAGGTCGTATTCACCCTGCAATACCACCGAGACCGAGGCCACGCGGCCGCTGTCCCACACCACCGCTTCGGCCAGCTCTGCCAGCGCTGCCGCCGGCCCGTAAAACGAATTGGTTCGTTTGGCGAGCTCGAGGATGCGGTCCTCGGCCGTGCCCACCTCATTGGCGAATTGCTGCAGGCGTTGCTCGTCGATGAGCTTTAGAATCGGAATTCCGGTCACGCGGGTGTAGTTCGGCAGCACGATCAGGCGCTCGTCATGGCGCCCGACCACCAGCGCGTCGACGTCATGGGGCTCGATTCCCAGCTCACGGGCAAGCTTCAGGCGCATGCGTGCGGTATCGAGTATCCCGCTAAACCCGAACACACGCCGCGGATCGAGACCCGACTCTTCCACGAACAGCGCCGTCAGCGGGTCGACCGGCTCAGTCGCAATGATTACTACCCCTGTGTAGCCTGCGACGGCGGCGGCGATTTCCCTGATAACCGAGCTGTTGGTATGAAACAGGTCGTCGCTGCCCTGGCCCGGTTCGCGGATTGCCCCGGCGGCGATCACCAGCACCTGCGTCTCCAGCACCGGCTCGAGCTCGTCGCTACCGTCCACCGTAACGCGGTACTGCCGCACCGGCGCCGCTTCCATCATGTCCAGCGCCTTCCCGAACGAAAGCCCCTCCTGAATGTCATACAAACACACATCGGCGACCTGGCTCTCCGCCATGAAGAAGGCCGCGTTTGCTCCCAGATTTCCACTTCCAATGATTCCAATCTGTGCCATACCGGTTTTCTCCTATGCTGGCGGTAGTATAATACCGGCGTGCGGTCTATGTCACGCTTCCTAAGTTGGTTGGTAATATTTTTCCGCGGCACCGTTGCTTGGGGCGTCGGAATTTGATTATGCTGTGGGCAGTGGCGCGAAGCTTGTTGCGCAGTTCGATGAGGGGAGGCGTTGCCGATGATTGAAGAGCGACGGTACGAGTCGGATTCAATGGGCGAAGTTGAGATACCGGCGTCCGCCTATTGGGGTGCACAGACACAGCGCGCAATTACGAACTTCGGCGTCTCGCAGTTGCGAATCGCGCCGGCGCTGATTCGCGCGCTGGCCTACGTCAAGAAACACGCGGCACAAACCAATCTCGCGCTTGCGCTGATCGAGAAGCGCATCGCGAATGCAATCGTAACCGCAGCCGACGAGGTACTCACCGGAAAACACGACCGGCAGTTCCCGATTGATGTCTTTCAGACCGGTTCGGGCACCTCCTGGAACATGAACATCAACGAGGTTCTCGCCAACCGCGCCAATGAGCTTCTGGGCCAACCGCTCGGCACACGCTCGCCGGTACACCCGAATGACCACGTCAATCGGGGCCAATCCTCGAACGATGTGATCCCCACCGCGCTTCAAATCGCAGACCGCATGCAGGCCGGAACCCTGCTGGTCGCGATGGAACAGCTGCGCGACGCTCTTGCCGACAAGAGCGCCGAGTTCTCAGACGTGGTGAAGCTCGGACGCACGCATCTGCAGGACGCCGTGCCGATGACGCTCGGTCAGGAGTTCGGTGCGTACGCCGACCAGCTGGAGAAGGGCATTGCACGCGTGACCGGCACGCTTCCGCGGCTCGAGGAGCTTCCGCTCGGCGGCACCGCGGTCGGGACCGGCATCAACTGCCACCCGGAGTTCGGTCGACGAACCATCGCCGGCATCGCAGAGGAGACCGGGATTACGTTCCGCCCCGGGGAGAACCTCTTTGAAGGGATCGCCGCCCGTGACGCGCAGGTCGAGCTCATGGGCGTGCTCAACACCTACGCAACCAGCCTGATGAAGATCGCA